>JAQWFD010000016.1 GCA_028704555.1 Desulfobacterales bacterium | reverse complement strand
TTTTGTGTAATTCAATAAGGTAGAAAAATATAGTAAAGCAAATGTTTCGTAATATGATAAAGTATGGCATTAATTCAGATGTAACCATCTGATATAATAAAACCCAACCGTTATTTGGGTTCATAGCTTTTTTACTATCATAAACACTTAATGTGTTGTGGGGAGATCTCATCTTCGGTTTATCAATGAGCCGTTCAAATGGCAAAGCCTTTGAACTCTGACCATACCCATAGGGTATGGTTTTCTATGTCTGAATAAAAAAAAACATCCTGAGATCCCTGCTCTTTTGTTTTTGAATCCTAATTATATGGCTGGATCTACAGAAGATAAAACGACTAAAATTATGAATAAAACAGAAGAATTAGGCACTAAGGATATAGGTCCTTTTGCTTTTCAGATGGAAAATTTAACTGAAGAGGCAAAAGAAAACATAAGAAATAATGAAGATCCTGGAGAGCTTGTCTTGGCTCTTGATTCTGAAACAATTTCTATTCTACATAAAAATGGGTATCGAATAGACGCATGGACAGTTGACTCAGAGGAAAATATACGAGATTTAATCCAATTTAATGTTGATATATTAACGACAAATTATCCTGAACGCGCCATGAGAGTGAAGACAGAATGGCTTAGCAACTAAGGTGGCAGCTGGTTTGCCCTGTTGAGCTTTCAGCTTTGAGCCTTCAGCTTAGGGGTCACTCAAAAATAACTTCCCATTTTAAGCGCCGATGCATCCTGTCTGGCTGCGTTACGAAAGCTCGGAATATGCTTGATATTCATGCACTTTCGTGCCTTGCCAGACAGGCGCCTCAACACTTAAAATTTCGAACTTATTTCTGAGCGAGCCCTTAGTGATAACTTTTAATGCAAAAATTGGGTCAGAATGGCTGATTTTCATCACCTATGTTGATACCGAATCATTTCCGCATCCGTTCCAAGACAAATGGCTTGCCTTTAGTTTCCAGTATGCTAAAACATTCTTATCAGGTATGCTGGAATATTTTAACCGGCGTCATCGCAGATACGGGCACTTATCTCAAAACCATTATCGGTCCATCGTTTTTCAGAAAAAAGTAAGAATAGGGAGATAAAAAATGGGATGGAATCCATTTACGACAAGCACTCCGGCGCTGGCGGCAGAGCGAACAAAAAATCGCCTTTCGGGCCATGGAACCGTTATTTACAGAGGAACGCCACGAGATCTGGATGCGCTTGCTACTGATTATTCTGCCAACCCCAGCATCTGGAAACAAATGTTGCACTCCGGCTTTGTTTCCCCTTTTCGGCGGGCAGTGCAGAGCCCGGCCGCTTTTGGGTCGGCTTTTGGAAAAGCAACTCAATCCACCCTATCATTTTTGTTTAGTGAAATCCCGATACCAGGCCTTAATGTTTTGTTAGAGAATGCCTGCAATAAGGCCTGCGACAAGCTTCGGGAAAAGAGCCATGGGGGCAGACTCAACGCATACGGTATTAATCCAGAAGAAAAGATCAAGTTCAAGCTCAAGGAAATTGGCAAAGAGGTGGAAAATTTCGATCGATACAGGTGGAAGGTTAAACACGCAATGGAGCAGTTTAACATAGTGGTGCAGGAAGCAGATAAAATGGAATCCGCGCCTTGTGATAAATGGGTCAGAGTGCTGGTCAAATGGAAATATCTGTCCAAGCGAATCGGTAAACTCAGAAGCAGCGTAGAAACAGTGAAGGCTGTGTGTGAAGAAACCGATGCGTGGCTGACGCAAGTTGAGGCAGAATTTCAAAAGGTACATGACAGAATGAAACCGATAATGGATGCAGACGTGGAAAAGCTTAAAAACTTTGCCGGAGCGCATGAGACCTGCTCGGAAGAGTTCTGCATGTACAAGGATAAAAGGTGGACAGATAGCAAATCCGTTCCTACAAGCGACACAGCGAATTTTTTAATCAAATCAGCTTCCGCCATAAGCGATACTGTGAGTACCAGCCCGACCGATTATATGTAACCATTTTTTTATCTGATGCGATTGATAAGGGAGAGAAAAAGGGGACCTACACACCCTGTTTTCATGTAACCCGCGGGCAAAAAGGCTCAAAACTCCTCAGCAACACAAGGGATCGAGTCATTCATTTTACATCGCCCCCAAAATGCAGCCGGACAGGCTGCACAAGTCGACGCCCCTCTCATCGAGGAGTGCTTTGCAAATCTCGAGTGCCGGGGCCCGACACAGCGATGGCGGCCAGGCATTGCTTATTTGTCGTTGAAGTCATCCAGGCGTGGATCGACCCTACAGTGAAAAACCCTCGGACGATTCATCATCTCGGAAGCGGTAATTTCATGGTTGCCGGTGAAAAGATCCGGCTGAAGTCAACGATGCGATAGTGCCGGAACACCGCTCCTGCCTGAAGAACAAAAGGTAACCAATGCTGATATTGTTTCCAACTCCAGGAGCTTCGGATGCTTTGATGGCACCCGGACCAGTTCCGGGGTGATGGTAAGGAGTTTCATTTGTTGCACATTTTTGTAGATGCTGATTCGTGTCCGGTCAAACAGGAGGTGTTCCGCGTCGCAAACCGATATCGCCTTTCGGTCACATTGGTGGCCAATTCCTGGATGCGAATTCCGAATGAACGATGGATAGCGCTCGAAGTTGTAGCCAACGGATTCGACGCGGCAGATGATTGGATTGTGGAAAACGTGCAACCTAACGATATCGTAGTCACCGCTGACATCCCGCTTGCGAGCCGTTGTCTGAAGGAAGGCGCACAGGTAGTTGGCTCAACCGGAAAGCCGTTCACGGAAAACAACATCGGTCAGGCGGTCGCGACGAGGGACCTGCTGTCAGAACTTCGTGACGCAGGAGAGATAACGGGCGGCCCCCCACCGCTAAAAAAGTCTGACCGATCACGTTTTCTTCAACAGCTCGACAGCGTGATTCAATCAATCCGTCGTCAGCATCCGTCTAATTTTACCTGAAGTTTAGGGCCTGATCATAGCTGCGGCCATATTCTCTTACGTGTAGTTTCGAAATCCCGGCCGTTGCCGGCGTACGACATTGCACGATCGGGGGAAAAGATGCCGATTTTTTGCGCTTTAGCTTCATGACCCCGGCGCATCCCCCTGTATCGTGATAGAGAAGCCGGGAGCGACCGGGACGGTCCTCACAACGTTATGGCCGCAGCTATGATCAAGCCCGAATTTTAAATCTCCTTTTTATTGCGAACCCCTTTTTCAGATTTACTGAGAAATTTTCAGGTGAAGTAAGAATCCATTTTTGCCGAAAAAAAAGGCGCAGCCATAATGGATACGCCCTTAAGACCGGTGTGAGTATTTTTTATTTTCAGCAGAATTTATCAGAATCCGTATTCAATATTTACATCCACCCCATGCGGCGCAGTCTGAAAAAAACCGGTGGCCGTCGAAGAAATTGGCGTATCGCATTCATCCTCAGGTGGTGCTACAGCCGCACGACATTCTTGATATAAGAAGCCGCATTCCGAAGGTGTTCCTGCACGACCCTTTCTGCACGGTCCGGATCGCGGGCCAGCAATGCCTTATAAATTTCCATGTGCTCGGCGCGTATCTTATCAAAACGATTCGCTATGATTCGATCTGCAAAAAAATTCCGGATTCTGGCAATATGATCCAACACCCGGCTGTAGGCCATCATCAACCCCTTGTTTCGCAACATCCGAACAATATACGTATGGATGTCTTCCGCGTTTTCCCCTTCGGACTGGCTCGTATCCGGCAGGGACGGTTCCGACTGTTCCATCATGGCCATCCGGGATTGGATTTCCTCTCCATCCACCACCAGAACGGCGCGCTTGGCAGCGCCGCATTCAAGGACTTCCCTCATCTCAAAAATATCATGAATATATTCAAACGAGACAGGGGTGACATAAGATCCGCGACCAGAAATGTTTTCAACCAGATTTTCTCTTTCCAGCTGCTGGACTGCCTCCCGCACCGGCGTTTTGCTGACATTCAACATACGGGCCAGAGCTGATTCATTGATGGGAAGGCCTGGTGGAAGGGCTACTTCGATGATTTTCTGTTTGATGCTTTCATAGACCATCGCCTTCTTATTTCTGAACCCTACTTTCTCATCCAGAGCCTTATACAAGTTTTCGTTCTTTAAAAAAGAATCCATTGCTCCTCCCATGAATCTCACGCTTTTCATTAATCAGTCAATAGAGTGGACATAACCGTGCCCATACGGAAATGTCTGTTTTTTCAAATTTCTGCGCTTGACCTGTTGAATTAAACGCCTGCCAAAGGTCCGCCTCAAATTTTAACCCTCAAAATACGCCATAAATTCCTGTGGTTAAAATATTCGACTTGCCTTAACTTGAAAAAACCACCCCGTTTCCGGATTGATATAACTAACCATCCTTGTATGCAGTAATTTTTTTGAATCATACCCATCCATTTGGTCCTATGTCAATACCATTGACAACGGCCGTCGTTATCCGTTTTTCAAGCATAAACGAATCTTTTGCACAAAAGCCCCGTTACGGCTCGGCGTAAAAACTTAACTTTTTTGGCTGAATGAAATTTCCAATACATTGTTCTCATATTACAAGGCATATCCGAAAAAAAGATGTGATATCTGAAGCATACGATCGTGAAGCCGCGAATTATTTAATTTATGGATGGGGCAGATAAGAAATTTAAGGAGTCCATCCGGAAGAAGAAACTTAAAGCTCTTTTCCTCCCACATAAGGGATGAGCCCCGCTTTTTTGCTGCATAGAGCCTTCCGGCTCGTTGATGGTCTCTCCGCTCTTCACGCAAATGAGGCTTCATTCTAGCGGCGGCATGAAAATGTATCAACCCTGTGGCAGTTTAAAAATGGACTCATTAATTGGTTTAAAAATGATCGCCTGCACCTTATTTTTTGATTCCGGCGACAGGTTGGGAACATACGATAATTTTTCCCCACAACAGCTACGGTTTCTGCGTGATGCAGGCGCCTGTCGAGGGTTGTAGAAGTCAAGGTCCAATCGTTATTGAAGATTTCAGTTCGGCAGGAGGGGCCAAAACGGATTCGAACGGGTCCATGAGGCCGTCAGTGCCTGTCCCCATAATACCGCTTTAAATCTTCCTGAAGCAGATCCAGGGGAATCTGACCGGAGGCGGAAGGTCTGGAAACATAGCCGAAGGTCAGCAATGAACCTGCCAGGGGAAATATCAGGCGGGAAATGGCTCCGACACGTCCCATGGCCAGGATAATCACATTTCGATCCTTATTTTGCAGCGTAAATAACATGAGTTTTTGCACATCGTCCAATGAATTTGCTTTTACCGCAATTTTGACGACATCGGCCCCTTTTTCTTTGGCCTGATCCACGATACCCCGCAAATCCGATTCCGGGGGCGTACGGTCAACATCATGATATGAGACAATAGTCATGAGACGTTGCTGCCTTGCGATATTTATCACTTCCGGTAAAAGCGGTGAGCGCAGTTCGATATCAACCGCATCCACCAGGGAGGCGGCAGCCTTGAATATCCTCAGCTTCTTCACATCGTCGATTCCCGCACACCCGCCTTCTGCAGGATCATTTCGAACCGTCAGCAGGAGCAGAATTCCGGTTTTACGCCGGCTGCAAATGCTGCCCAGGATATAGTCCAAATCCTGGTTTTCAAATTGATCCACACGAATTTCCAATACATCAATTCCCCGTGAATGAACCACTTCGTTGGGTTCTGCATCAGAGACCGAAACGGCAATTTGTGGTCTTCCGCCGAGTGTTGCAGGTTCTAAGCGCATCATGATTTCTCCGTTTGTAAACTAAAAAAGCCCCAGGCTTTCCGGTCGGCCTGAGGCTTTTCATTACTGGTTATCGAATATTATCAGCGGACCGCAGGCAGACCGGAACTAAAACAATAGTACCAAAAATAATAAAATCTGCCTGAAAAAACTCTCATTTTCTGTATACCTGCCCTTTTTAATTGATATTTCGTCATTGTTTATTACCTCTCTACGGAGAGGTCAAGTTATTTTTTGGATGGCGGGAAACATGCGGCAAAGCGACGTTGCTTTTGCGGTTGAAAACAAAAAAGGCCTGACAGATGGCCGAGACATTGACTTTGAACGAATCCGGGCATACGATAAATCATTTTCTCCCGGCGGATCGGGCCGTGTTTCAGAAAAAATGGCTCACCATGCCGGAGGCAGGTGTCATCGACAGCGCTGAAAATGACCAGATGAAAGGCTGCGGTGTGATCCGGAAATGCAGCCCGCTGTTTGCCGTTACGAACGATACCGCAGAAAGACTTTCCCTGAAACGTTACAACGGTTCGGGAAAAGGCCAGCCGGGATGAAATGGACGTTATGAAAAACCTCAGAACCTATGGATCACCGCCTTTTTCCGTAGCCGTCGTGCACGGCGGCCCGGGAGCGGGAGGCGAAATGGCTCCGGTCGGACGCAGGCTCGCATCCGGATGGGGCGTACTGGAACCGCTTCAAACCGCCCGGTCGCTTGACGGGCAGGTTGAAGAGCTGAAAAATATCCTGAAAAAAACCGCTGACCTTCCCGTTACCCTGATTGGCTTTTCATGGGGCGCGTGGCTCAGTTTCATTCTGGCCGCCCGGTATCCCGAAACGGTCAAAAAACTGATCCTCATTGCCAGCGGACCTTTTGAGGACTCCTTTGTTGCAGAGATCCGGAAAACCCGATTCAGCCGGCTCAGTGATGACGAAAGGAACAGGGTTTGCGCTCTGTTTGAACGACTCACCCATCCTGGCACCGAAGATAAAAACAGGGCATTTGCCTCTATCGGTAAGCTTTTTTCAAAAACGGATGCGTATGACCCGATCTTTGATGAACCGGAAACCATCGAATACCGGGCGGACATATTTGAACGCGTGTGGCCGGAAGGAGCCGGGCTGAGACGAAGCGGAAACCTCCTTCAACTCGCCGGGCAAATCACCTGCCCGGTGGTGGCAATCCACGGCGACCACGATCCCCATCCGGCCGAAGGCGTTCGAAGGCCCCTGGCCGCCGCGATAAAGCACTTCCGGTTTATCCTGCTCGAACGCTGCGGGCACAGGCCCTGGATCGAACGGCATGCCAGAAAATCGTTTTCCCAAATTCTCGAAACCGAACTCAAGTGAAAATATTCAGCCACGGATCTGCACGGATCTTTTTTTATGGATAATAGCTGCCGCTTCTCCTGGCTGTTTTTTTATCCGCGTTCATCCGCGTAAATCCGTGGCAAATTTGTTTTTTGTGATAGATCAACTGATTCTTTTGTGCCCTTGCGGGTGAAAATAATATAACCTTGTATTGCTTTAAAAAGCATATACAACAGTTTTTCTAAATTCATACAAACTGATCCAAAGCTGAACCGAGACCATCCATGAACCATCAACGTCTGCTGACCTTCCCTCCGGTGGTCATCCTCCTGGTCATTGTCTGTTCCCTGTTGTGGGGCAGCGCCTTTCCGTGTGTTAAAATCGGTTTCAGGCTGTTTGATATCGAAGGCAGCACCGCGGGAAAACTGTATTTTGCCGCGTACCGGTTTCTGCTGGCAGGTGTCATAATCCTGGCCGGTGTCCGTCTTTTCGGCAAATCGATCCGACTTCCCCGGAAAAAAGACTACGCCGCGGTGTTCGTTCTGGGGCTGGTGCACACCACCTTTCAGTACATCTTTTTCTATATCGGTCTATCCCACACCACCGGCATGAAGGCATCGATCATCAACGGGGCCGGTTCCTTTATCCTGGCAATCTATTCGCACGGATTCATCAAAAACGACCGGATTTCCCCCGCCACCGCCTTCGGGCTTTTTCTGGGGTTTTCGGGGCTGGTCCTGATCAATGTATCGAGGGCATCGTTTTCCCCCGGATTTCATTTCATGGGGGAAGGCTTCATTCTGTGTGCGGCGATAGCCTCCGTGGCGGCCATGGTGCTTGTAAAGCACTCGGCCATGCGGATCTACCCGCCGCTGCTGGGAGGCTACCAACTGTTTTTCGGGGCCCTGGGGCTGCTTGCCGTATCACTTGCAACCGACTCCCCGGGGGCGGTGCACCTGTCCGCTTCCGGTCTGGCACTTACAGGCTACCTGAGTTTTGTGTCGGCAACGGCCTTTCCCCTCTGGTATGCCCTGATCAAATACAATTCACTGAGCAAAATGGCCGTGTACCGGTTTCTCATCCCGGTTTGCGGAACACTGCTTTCCGCGGCACTCCTGGACGTTGAAGCGCTCAATATCCCTGTCGTCGTTTCCCTGATCCTGGTCTCCGCCGGAATGATCCTGACATCCCTGAAACGATCGTAAAACGGATATTTTTCTTGCAATTTTACCCGTCCGGTTTATAAAAGCCACTTGATGATCACCTGAGCCCGCTTTGTGCGGGACACAACAGACAACCTGCCGACCGTCTGTCAAATTACGGTCCGCACAGCCCACAAAGCGCACAGGACGCCGTTTCAAACACATGAGACCTTCAGAACCGTTGGAAATCCTCTATCAGGACTCCTTTTTTGTAGCCGTTAACAAACCGTGCGGCTTACTGGTCCACCCCAGCCCGATCGATAAAGGAGAAAAAAGGGTAGCGGTCCGAATCCTCCGGGATCAGATCGGACAGCGGGTTTACCCCGTCCACAGACTGGACCGGCCCACGTCCGGCGTGTTATTGTTTGCACTGACTTCCGAAGCCGCAGGCAAGACGGCGCAATTATTTCAGACCGGCCGCATCCGGAAAAAATACATCGCGGTGGTGCGCGGATATACCGAAAAGAGCGGTACAATCGACTACCGTCTGAAAGAAATCCGCGATAAGCGCATCCTGCGCGACGATTCGAAAAAAGAAACCGATTATCCCGCCGTCACGAACTATAAACGGATGGCAACCATTGAACTTCCCTTTGCTGTGGATAAATACCAGACCAGCCGGTATTCTCTGGTAGCGCTTTTGCCGGAAACAGGGCGGCGGCATCAGCTGCGGCGCCACATGAAACACATCGCACACCCAATTGTCGGCGACACGAAACACGGCCAGTACGCGCATAATGCCTTTTTTAAAACTCGGTTCAACTGCGGCTGCCTGCTGCTTGCCGCCGTAGAGCTGAGCTTCATGCACCCCGTGACAGGCGAAGCTATAACGATCACGGCAGATATCAACAGCGAGTTCCGCGCCCTGTTGACAAAATTTAACTGGAATGACTATGTATCATCCAGTCACCCGGCATCATCTGCGTACCCGCAGACCGCATCCGCACCTGTGGCAGGATGCATGATCAATATGCCGGATGCAAGGTAACCCCTGACGTTACAAATATCGGACTTGATCATCACTGCGGCCATATTCTCTTACGTGTAGTTTCAAAGTCCCGGCCCTGTTGAATTATCCAAAAAAGTCCGGCCCCCGAGCGGGAGCAAGGGGGCCAGAAAAAATTGCCGGTCTTCAGTTTCAAACCCGTGTAAACGAGCTGAAACGGGCTGTTTTAAACGGACATCAACGGGGGTCTACTCCTGTTTTTTCTTTGAACCGCGCAGGGTATAGCGTTTTTGTGCGGACAACTCGGTTTTTCTGAGCCGGATGGACATCGGAGTCACCTCTACCATCTCATCCTCCCGGATAAAGTGTATGGCCCGCTCCAGGGTCATAGCCTTTACCGGCGTCAGGATCACGCTGTCGTCCTTACCGGAGGCACGCATGTTGGTCAGCTTTTTCCCCTTGCAGGGATTGACATTCATATCGCTGTCCTTGCTGTTCTCCCCGACGATCATCCCCTCATAGACCGGTTCACCCGGAACAATGAACAGCCGGCCCCTGGGCTCGAGATTATACAGTGCGTATGCCACCCCCACACCCGACCGGTCTGAAACAAGCGAACCGGTAAAGCGGCTGGGAAAATCCCCCCGGTAGAGATCATATCCGGACAGATAGGCATTGATAATGCCCGTGCCCTTGGTATCGGTTAAAAACTCGTCTCTGTATCCGATCAGGGACCGGGTCGGCACACTGAATTCGATTCTCACGCGGCCCTTGCCATTGTTGACCAGGTTGATCATTTTCCCTTTTCGCAGAGACAGTTTTTCAGTCACGACCCCCTGAAACGTCTCCTCACAGTCAATATAAAGATGCTCGATGGGCTCGAGCTGTTTTCCGTCCTCATATCTGAAAATAACTTCCGGCCGTCCCACGCAGAGTTCAAAGCCCTCCCGTCGCATGGTCTCGATAAGAATGGCCATCTGGAATTCACCCCGGCCCTTGACCAGAAAGACATCTCTGCTGTCGGTTTCCTCAACCTTGATGGCCACATTTCTCAGGGTTTCCTTCAGGAGACGTTCGCGTATTTTGCTGGACTGAACGATTTTTCCTTCCTTGCCGGCCTGAGGAGACGTATTGATGGTAAATTTCATGGCCACCGTAGGCTCGTCCACGGCAATTCGCTTCAAAGGTTTGGGGCAATCCCGGGTACAGATGGTATCACCGATCGTAACGGCTTCAATACCTGCCAGAACGACGATATCCCCCGGATCGGCCTCATTGACAACTTTAAGATTCAATCCGTCGTAGATCTGAAGCTTGGAAATTTTCAGCGGGATCTGCCGGCCCTTCTCCCCGATACAGACGAGACTGTCACTGATCCTGATCCGCCCATTGACTATTTTTCCGATGGCAAGCCGCCCCATATAATCAGAATAATCCAGATCGGCCACCAGCATCTGAAAAGAGGCACCCGGTGTATGGGCCGGTGCGGGGATATGTTTCAAAATGGCGTCAAACAGGGGGTGCAGATTTTCCCCCTTGTCCTCGAGCCGTATTTGCGCAATCCCCTGCCGGCCGATGGCATAAAGATAGGGGAAATCCAGCTGCTCGTCATTCGCACCAAGGTCGATGAACAGATCGTATACTTCATCCAGCACTTCGGCCGGACGCGCGTCTTTTCTGTCAATCTTGTTGATCACCACAATGACCTTCAGGCCCGCCTCCAGCGTCTTTTTCAATACAAACCGCGTCTGGGGAAGCGGCCCCTCGGATGCATCCACCAACAGCAGAGCGCCATCGGCCATGGAAAGCGCGCGTTCGACTTCACCGCCGAAGTCCGCATGCCCCGGCGTATCGATGATATTGATTTTAACGCCCTTCCAACTGACCGAACAGTTTTTGGCGGCGATGGTAATACCCCTTTCGCGCTCGAGATCCATACTGTCCATTATTCTTTCATCGACCTGCTGCCCTTCCCGGAAGAGTCCGCTTTGCCGGAACATGGTATCCACCAGAGTGGTCTTCCCATGATCGACGTGGGCAATAATCGCAATATTTCTAAGTGTTTCGTTTCGTTCAGGTTTGTTCATCAACCGTTCCTTTCTAACCCACGCAACACACCGCAGGATCTATGATCCGGATGTATCCATGTCATTAAATCTATCGTCGTGCCTATGAAGGATGTTATGCGTTCCGGCAGGCGGAATCCTTGAGGCTATCGCAAACTGATCCGCGATATATGATGCAGTTACCCAATAAAACCGATCGGATGAAGGGGGTATGGGCAGTGATTACGATCACCGTATCAGCACAGGGTATATTACAGAAATTCGATACGATATGCAAACAAATAACATTCGGATTATTAAACATCGAAACCCTCAGAGACGAGTCTGTATGCCGTTGTTTCAAGCCATATCCCCGAAACCATCCATTACCTTAATCTGAAAGGGCAACGAATATTTTCTATTGGCAGATACATTGCGAGGTGTATGATTTTTGATTCGTACACCGGCGCCGATGATCTGATCATAGGACACTGATATTGCATAACTCTTTTGAAGCAGTCTTTCGGCACGAACCGGATGCAGGGAAGGCTGAGCACCAATACATTTTACAAATCCGCCAGAGATAGAGACCCACACAAGGGATCTGGCCCCCTGTATACAGAAAGATGAGACATGCTGATAGAAGAGCTGGGAAAAAAATCGAAACAAAAACCTGAATTTGACTGGGAAAAATACTACGAATGGCAACTTCAGCAGGATGGCGGCCGCCAACTGTGCCAACCTCATCCTGTTTTGTGGAAATGCCCGTGCGGGGCAAAAAACGCCTCCTGCGATGGCGTACACTATGATAAATGTCAGCGTTGCGGACGGATCATACCCTCCCGAAAAGGATAAGTCGCAGGCATTCAGCGACCGTTATCCGGGCTGAAATTACCGCTGTCGGCACGCCGCTCTGCGGGATGTGTTACGTTTTATCAAAGGCCGTGCAGACCGCATTCCGATTACCGGCAGGCCTTTTCCGCATCATGTACCTGGCCTTCAATCGGCAACCCCTTCGCCGGCCGGACAACTCATCCCCGCACCCCCGGACATAGAGAATTTCCTTATTGACAATCCCGGCCGTATTCCATGATAGTAAAAGTATAAA
This sequence comes from Desulfobacterales bacterium, assembly GCA_028704555.1. NCBI lineage: Bacteria > Pseudomonadati > Thermodesulfobacteriota > Desulfobacteria > Desulfobacterales > Desulfobacterales bacterium. The sequence continues at coordinate 68,179 of JAQWFD010000016.1, read as the reverse complement.
AATACCTTGTCGGAACAGGCACTTTGAGCGCATTTTCTGAAAATCGAATTCATGAATGCTGATTCACATCCTCCGGAGCGGGCTTGTGCCTGCCGGACACTTCACGAAACGGTTCTTCCATCATATCTGTCTTACCGGGCGCATACGAAACCGTCTATATCAAACGATTTAGTTCCTAAATCCTTAAACTCTGTCAAAAAAAACAAAAATTTTCCCGTTATAGTGACCGCCCGCTTCGCTCGAGACGGTAAGAACGCAGAGCCTCGAAAGAGTTATCATCGGGCAGTCCATACAGAACCGGATCCCGGAGCTGATTGACATGATCGGGCACGGCCCCACCAAAACCTTTGCGCCGTGGAGCATGCCGGACAGCGCGATGGGCGCGGGACTCCATGATGTCCCCATAGGCTGCCTCCCGGTTGATTGTCATTGATACCGTCCAAAACCACGGGATTCCGGGGGATCTGCCCAAGCTGGATGCTTCCTGCCGAATGAGACCCGCAGACGCATTATCCGATTCGATCCAAGGACAGACATGCGCATGACGATTTCAACACGATACGGTCTTATCATATCCGCGGCCTTGCTCATCATGGGATGCGCACATCAATATCCGCCGGAATCGTTATCCTCGCCTGATCCGGCGACCGGGCCTTTTTTTCAGACTTATGACCCGGCCCCTGAGCCGCTTCCGCCCCTGGATGAAAATTCGTCTCTGGAAGATTTTCTCACCTATGCGGAACTGAACAATCCCGGACTGAAAGCCGAATTTTTGAAATGGAAAGCGGCTCTCGAAAAAATCCCCGAAGTTAAGGCCCTGCCCGATCCCCGCTTTACCTATGCCGGGTTTATCGAACATGTGGAAACCCGCGTCGGACCGCAGCGCCAGAGATTCGGACTCTCCCAGGCATTCCCCTGGTTCGGCAAACTGGACCTGAAGGCCGGCAGCGCCATGGAACTGGCCAGGCTGGAGGTGATGAAAACCGCCAGCCTGGCCACAGTAACCGCTGCCCGGAAAAAGCTCAGTCTCTGGCGCCTCACCAACGGGCAGATTGACGATATTGTCAAACGGCGCCCATTGACCACATAACCCTTCCGGCGCCTGTCAGCGGCGTGGTGATCCACAAGGATGCCATAGGCCGCCTCTACGTAAAGATCAGAGGGCAGAAGTGCAGAGGAATAAAGACGCAACAACTCGCGGGCGTAGGGACGGCCCCCCGTGTCCGCCCGTCGGGTAAAGGGCACGGGAAGAGGATAGAGCGAAGTGGCTGTCGGCGGCAAGCCCATCACCACCACGGTGGAAGGCAGAGATATGAAAATCAGCTCCGCGCCCAGAAAACATTGTCGCTCGTGCTGCCCCTGGCCCTGTTTATCATCTTCATGATCCTGTACTTCCAATTTAGATCCGTTCTCACCACCTTCATGGTGTTTTCCGGAATTCTGGTCGCCTGGGCGGGCGGTTTTTTCCTGATCTGGCTCTATGCCAAACCCTGGTTTCTCAATTTCTCCCTGTTTGATATGTCCATGCGGGATCTGTTTCAGGTGCACCCGGTCAACCTGAGCGTGGCCATCTGGGTGGGGTTTCTGGCGCTTTTCGACATTGCCTCCGATGACGGAGTGCTGATGGCCACCTATCTGAACCAGAGCTTTTCGAAAATGGCCCCTGAATCCATCGCCCAGATCCGGGAATCCACCCGGGAAGGAGCGCTTCAGCGGGTCCGGCCGGCGCTGATGACCTCAGCCACCACGATTTTAGCCCTGATTCCGGTGCTCACCTCCACCGGCCGGGGGTCGGATATCATGGTCCCCATGGCCATCCCGTCGTTCGGAGGCATGCTGGTGGAACTGATTACCCTGTTTGTCGTTCCGGTGCTGTACTGCGGCCGGAAAGAGATACGATTTCATATCAGAAAACATCCCCTACCAAAAGGAACCCCATGATGACAGAAGCAGATCTTAGAAAATGGCATCGGACTTCAGGCATGGTCCTCAGCGTCGAGGACTTTCTACGCGATAATCGCTCCGCCTCTCAACAGGTTCAGACGGGGCGCGACCCCTCTCCGGCTGCCGGAAGCGAAAGAGATGTTACCGAAGTACAGATCCCGGGAAACCTCCGGGCGGGGGCTTCGTCAGAACCGGAAGAAGAGCTCATCGAAGAGATTCATCGGGGCGGGGGATATGCCGGGGCGCTTTACCGTATCGTACTGGGCGCATGCCTGATCGGCCAGAGTGCTGGGGGGATTTTGCTGTTCATCGCCATATACCGGCGGCGCCACGCCCATCAATAATCACCGCAGCTGTTGCACAATCGCCTGCGCGGTCAGCTGTCCGTCGATCGCCGATGAGACAATCCCGCCGGCATAACCGGCCCCTTCCCCGCAGGGGTAGAGCTGCTGAACCTGAGGATGCATCCATGTAACCGGATCACGCGGGATTCGAACCGGCGAGCTGGTCCGAGATTCCACGGCCAGCACCATCGCCTCGCCGGTGAAATATCCTTTGTGTTTTTTTCCGAATACCGTCAGGGCCTCCCGCAGCCGGCTGCTGACCGATTCCGGCAGCAGGTCATGCACCGGAGCCGATATCACGCCGGGCGTATAGGAGGTATCCGGAAGGGAGGCAGAAATCCGTCCCGCGACAAAATCCGTCACCCGCTGGGCCGGGGCCCGCTGGGTTTTATCTTTTCCGGCTTCAAAGGCCGCTACTTCCACCTGCCGCTGAAATTCCAGCGCGGCCAGAGGACCGGACGACTCAAAGGACGACCAGTCTGCCGGCCGAATTTCAACCACCATGCCGGCATTGGCATAACGGGCATCCTGCCGGGACATGCTCATCCCGTTTAAGACCAGTTCGCCTGGCGCCGTAGATGCCGGGACAATGAACCCGCCCGGACACATGCAGAAGGAATAGACCCCGCGGCCCTCCACCTGACAGACCATACGGTAGGAAGCGGCCGGCAGATTTTGATGGCGGGGGCTGTGATGATAAAAAATCTGATCAATCAAAGACTGGGGATGTTCGATCCGCACCCCGAGGGCAAAGGGTTTGGCTTCAATCCGGATGGCTTGCCGGTGCAGCATCCGGTACACATCCCGGGCCGAATGCCCGGTCGCCAGAATGACCGCACGCCCAGTAAATTCCCGGCCGTCTTCGGTCCGGACGCCGACGGCGCGGTTTTGACTCACTATCAGATCCGACACCCGAGATTGAAAAAGGACCTGCCCCCCATGGGCCAGGATGGTGTTTCTGAGCTGCTCCACCAGGCGGGGCAGCACATTGGACCCGATATGCGGATGCACATCGATGAGGATATCCGGAGATGCGCCATGTTCCACAAAAAGCCGCAGGACGGACTGAACATCTCCCCGCTTGGTGGAACGGGTGTAGAGCTTGCCATCGGAATAGGTCCCGGCACCGCCTTCGCCGAAGCAGTAGTTGGAATCCGGGTCGACGATGCTTTTCCGGTGAAGCCGGCCGATATCGATGCGACGGGACCGGACATCCTTCCCCCGTTCAAGCACAACCGGACACACCCCCATGGAAATAAGCTTCAGGGCCGCAAAATATCCGGCAGGTCCCGCTCCCACAATAATCACCGGTTCATCTGGAGCCACTGTCGGCCAGGCCCTTTTCGGGGGCGTATCGTCTTCTTCAGGCGGAGGCGCATCCGGATAGACCTTCACCTGGAGGATATATTCCGGACATCTCTTCCGGGCATCGATGGATCGGCGTTGAATCCGGTAGTCGACAAACGGGCCTTTGCATACGGACGATATCCGCTGCCGGATAAATTCGGAATCATGAATATGCTCCGCCGGAACGCTGATTTGAATCAATTGTGACAGTGCTGACATACCTGTTCCTGTGACACGATATAAAACCCCCCGGAATGACAGAGGGCTTTGGCCATTAAGCGCAATTTTCGAAAAGATTGTTTATTGATGGTTCAATAAAACGGCAGCTGCAATTGCTTTCAGCAATTACAGCTGCCGTTAACGGTGATACCGGATGTTTACCAAAACTCCGTTTTGAATGCCGAATGCTTACGGATCTGCCGCTGCCATCATGCCTGAACCGGTCGATTCAGAATAATCCGACAGTCGGCAACGGTGGTTCCGTTTCCCTTTTCATGCACCAGCAGAGGATTGATATCCAGTTCCTGGATCTCGGGATGGTTGGTGACCATGTCAGAGAGGCATATCAGCAGTTTCTCCATGGCATCCACGTCGGCCTCGGGTTTTCCCCTGAACCCGGTAAACAGCTTATACCCCTTGATGCTCTGGATCATTCTGCGGGCGGCATTCCTGCCGATCGGCGCCAGGCGGAAGGCCACATCCTTGAACACTTCCACAAACACACCGCCAAGGCCGAACATCAAAAGCGGCCCGAAGATCGGATACCGGTTCACCCCCAGGATCACCTCCTGGCCGGATGGCGCCATCTTCTGAATCAGCACCCCGGTGATTTGGGCTTCCGGATCATATGCCGCGGCATTGGCGACAATGGCATCAAATGCCCTACGGACCTCGTCGGCTGTCTTCAGGCCCACCTTGACACCGCCGGCATCGGATTTGTGGATGATCTGCGGAGACACGATCTTCATCACCACGGGATAGCCGATCTTTTCTGCAATACCGGCAGCCTCATCCGCCGTGGTGGACAATTCGGTCGGCAGCACGTTGAATCCGTAACATTTTAACAGCGCAAGCCCGTCGAGCTCACCCAGGTACGTCTGCCCCCGGTCAAGGCATTTTCCAATAATCTGTGCCGCCTGCTTCCGGTCATGCTCCAGACTGTATTCGGCCAGTTGCCGCCGGTTGATCCACATGGAAAATCGATACATGGCCGAGAAGGCCTTGGCCGCGTTTTCCGGAAACTTATAGACCGGATACCCGTGTTCCTGAAGATATTTGACACCCGGAGATACATCCACGATTCCCATGAAACAGCACAGAATCGGCTTGTGCGACCGCCGGGCGATCCGAACAATGGCTTCGGCCGTTCCCAGTGCATTGGTCATGGACTGCGGGGTTAAAATAACCAGGGCGCCGTCCACTCCGTCATCATTGATGACCGCCTCCAGCGCGTACTCATACCGGTCGGAGGCCGCATCCCCGATCACATCCACGGGGTTGTTCAGGTTAGCCGCTGACGGCAGATGACTGGCCAGGGTCCGCACGGTTTCCGGCGAAAATTCCGCCAGGGCCAAACCCGAGGAAATGGTCACGTCCGTTGCCAGGATACCGGGGCCGCCGGCATTGGTGACAATGGCCACGCGGTTGCCGGCCGGCAGCTTCCGGGTCAGTTTACCCAGGGCTGTTTCCTGCTTGTAGTTAAACGCATTGGCCATATCAAACAACTCGTCAATGGTTTCGGCCCGGAGGATACCGGCCTGCTGAAAAATCGCATCATATACCGCTTCGGAACCGGCCAGTGACCCGGTATGCGATGCGGCAGCCTTTGCCCCGGCGCTGGTCCGGCCCGATTTGATGACCAGAACCGGTGTCGGGCGAGCGCCCGATGTTATTTCCCGAACCGTTTCAATGAACTCGGGACCCCGGCGAAGCTCCTCCAGATAGATCATAATGACATTGGTATCCGGATCACGGTGAAGATACCGAAGCAGGTCCAACTCATCCACATCGGCCTTGTTGCCGGTGGAGATGAATTTCGAAAACCCGAAATCCCGATCGGCCGCAAAATCCAGTACCGCCGTGCACAGGGCCCCGCTCTGGGAAATAAATGAAATATTGCCTTTGGCCGGCATACGGGTTGAAAAACTGGCATTCAACCTCACGGCGGCCATCGGATTAATCACGCCCAGGCAGTTCGGCCCGACGAGCCGGACACCGGCCTCCCGGCATTTGGCAAGAATGGTGTTTTCAAGTTCAAGCCCCTGTTTTCCGATCTCCCGGAATCCGGCAGATACAATAACAATTCCCCGTACCCCTTTACGGATGGAGTCTTCAACTGCGCCCAGGGCCGCCTGGGGTGGAACAATCACAATCGCCAGATCAATATCTTCGGGGATATCCAGAACCGTCGGGTAGGCCCGGACGCTCAATATGGATTTGGCGCCCGGATTGACCGGATACAGGGTTCCGGTAAATCCGCCCTTGAGTATGTTGGCAAAAATGTCATGTCCCACCTTCCCTGTCTTTGCCGATGCGCCGATCACGGCTACCGACCCAGGGGAAAAAATAGCATCCAAATTGTTCATCACATCGTCTCCTTTTTATCTGTCGTTCGTTCACAATACCCGTGATGAATTCGTAAAAAAGGCGAATTATCGGCCGCAACGTGCCGAAAAAAACGCAACAGTTGTGCGAATGGTTCTATTCAGGTATCGATTTTGGACTTCTGAAATAATAAATTCCGCATGGATTGCGCAGGATTTTTGTCCGTCTTCAAGGCGTATCAAAGCGTGCATACCTGTTGTTTGAGTTCATTGATGCACCACTGAAAACAGACCAAAAGACCGATGGCAATTTATTCTTTCCGAAGCCCTTTACTCGTTAATATCCTGGGCCTGGGCCTGGGCAACCGTAATGGCAATTAAATTGACAACATTTTCCATATCAGATCCCCTCTGCAAGACATTAAATGGTTTGCTGATTCCCATGAGCAATGGCCCTACGGCTTTTGCACCGCCCAGTCGTTCCAGAAGCTTGAACGCAACATTGCCGGATGCCAGATCCGGGAAAATCAGTACGTTGGCAGGCGCTCCCAGCCGGTTAAATGCAAACTGCCCGTTTAAAATTTCTTCCACTACCGCCGTATCTGCCTGCATTTCACCGTCAATGACCAGCCCCGGTTTTTTTTGACGGGCAAGCTCAACGGCTTTCTGAACCCGTCTGGAGTCCGGGTGACGTGTACTGCCAAAGTTTGAAAAAGACAGCAGCGCCAGCCGGGGCTTGATATCCAGAAATTCAACCATTTCAGCCGACAACAGGGAGATTTCTGCCAGATCTTCAGCACTGGAATTGATATTTACCGTTGTATCGGCAAAAAACAGGAATCGATCCCTGAAAAACATCATATACCCCCCCGAAACCTTGTTGATTCCCGAACGGGGCTGTATCACCTGAAGAACCGGCCGGATCGACTCCGGATAGGACCGGGCGATGCCATGTACCTGGCCATCGACGATCCCCTCATTAACCATCATGGCCCCGAAAATATAACGGTTATTCAGCTGGCGTCGGGTTTCAGCTTCCGACCAGCCCTTTCTTGACCGCATCTCGAATAGTTTCGGAACAAACCGTTCAAACAGAGCGCTTTTTATGGGGTCTAAAATTTCTATTCCATCCAGAGGGATATGAAGACTTTCGGCCATCTTGAGAACTTTTTTCGGATCTCCCAGGAGGATCGGACAGGCGATCTTTTCTTTGGCCACCTGATGTGCGGCGCGAAGAATAACCGGATCATCCCCCTCAGGGAGCACAATCCGGCGAGGATCCAGCTGCGCCCGGTTAGTCAGTTTCCGGAGGGTCTCCCGTTCCGGACCGAGAATGGATTCCAGCTGGCGTTCATATTTGGACTGCTCGGGCAGCCCCACTCTGGCCACACCACTGTCAACCGCCGCTTTTGCCACCGCAGGCGTTACCTTCAGCAGTACCCTGGGATCCAGAGGCTTGGGAATGATATATTCCGGTCCAAACTGCATGCTGCACCCACCGTATGCTTTCCTGACCGAATCACAGACATCTTCCCTGGCCAGTTTCGCCAGTGCCCATACAGCGGCCAGCTTCATCTCCGTATTAATGGCGGTTGCCCGGACATCCAGCGCCCCTCTGAAAATATAGGGAAACCCCAGAACATTATTGACCTGGTTGGGATAATCCGAACGGCCTGTAGCCATAACCGCATCCGGTCGAACTTTTTTTACCTCGTAATAATCAATTTCCGGTTCAGGATTGGCAAGTGCAAAAATAATAGGTCGTTCATTCATGGTGGCAATCATCTGCGTTGTAAATGCGCCTTTCACTGAAAGACCGGCAAGCACATCCGCCCCCCTGACCGCATCGGCCAGTGTTCTGCACGGAGTATCTGAGGCCCATTTTTCCTTATATGGGTTCATCCCTTGCGTTCGTCCGCTGTAAATAACGCCTTTGGAATCACACATTATCACGTTTTTCCTCCGGACGCCGATTTCCAGATACAATGCCGCGCAGGCCATGGCCGCTGAACCGGCGCCATTGATCACCACACGAATATTCTTCAAATCCCGGCCCGTCAGCTCAACCGCATTTAAAAGAGCTGCCGAGGAAATAATGGCTGTTCCGTGCTGATCATCGTGAAAAACCGGGATAGACATCTGTTCCCTGAGCTTTTCTTCAATATAAAAACAGTCCGGCGCCTTGATATCTTCCAGATTGATTCCTCCGAAAGTCGGCTCAAGGAGTTTGACCATTCTGATAAACTCATCCGGATCGCTCGTATCCAATTCAATATCAAACACATCGATATTGGCAAACCGCTTGAACAAAACGGACTTTCCCTCCATCACCGGTTTTCCCGCCAGAGGTCCAATATTGCCCAACCCAAGTACCGCAGTACCGTTTGTAATCACTCCGACCAAGTTCCCCCTGGACGTATAATCAAATGATTTGTCCGGATCTTTCTCAATCTCCAGACAGGGTACGGCTACACCGGGCGTATAGGCAAGGCTTAGATCCAATTGCGTCAGGCACCGTTTGATTGGCACCACCTCAATTTTCCCGGGTCTGGGCTCTTTGTGATACTTCAACGCCTCTTTTTCATAAAGCATGATCGTACGTCCTCCCTAAAAATAACTTATAAAACAATAATTTATATTCTTCGAACTGATTATTCAAAAAACAATATGGCTGTAAGTTTAACGGTAAACTCTTCCCGTGAGGATTAAATCCGTTTTTTCATTCAATGAATAACAACTGGCTGGTCGCACCGACTCTCCCCAAATATTCCTCCAACAAGAATTAAATTTTTATGTCGGGTATCGGTACGTCAGTAAAAGTATAACCGCAAATCAATCAGTAGCCGAGGACGCCCCATATGGCAAAAGAACGGTAGCTCAAAGATATGCTGTCAGGCGGGGATTATCCGGACAACCTGTACGTCCGGGTATCCGACTGTGAATAACTCAAACAATAAATTATAAAACCATCTGTACCCCCTGGAGGGATAGACGATTAGAGTTGGATGTCAAGGAACGGTTCCGGGATGGATGATAAATCCCTTATGAAAAAAAGGCCTGAAACAATCACGGCCTTTAAAAAATAAAACTAGCGCATTTCGCCAGATTTGTCAACAACCTATATTTAATCTCCCTGCGGATAATTAATCCGCTGATATAAAAACAGGTTACCACCATACCATGGGATTGATCATAATTTCAGCCACGCTGTCTCGGGCTTCGTCCGGCCCGTTCCCGGCATACCAATCTCAGTGACGCAACCCTTCGGGGACGTTACTCACACAACGCCATCGGTAACGGTTAACACACCCTTTTGCCGTCACGGTTCAACGCTGAAGCCAGCCGATCCGTCAGCGCATTCGCGCAGGATGACGACCGCTAACAATCCGGTTCTGATTTCCATAGGAAAAGACCCGTTGTGGTATCAAGTTCCCTTTTCAAGGGGTTTCCGATTAACTCCTGAAGCTCAATTTCACCAGCGAATATAATGGTTTCAGAGAAAAGATGGCCGCAGATGATTTTTCCCCTTTCATCCCATATAATCATATTGGACTGGATAAAGGGTTGACCGTCTTTCAGAGAGACACTGCCCGAACAGCTGGCGATTTCAAACGGCCCTTCTTCCCTGTACGTGACATACACCTGTTGCTTCTGATCGTACCCCCCCAATGTAACGCTGGAAACGGCTCCGATGATTGAAAATGTCGCCATTTGTATCGACATGTCCCGACAGAAATGTTCAACAGCCGGTATTATATCCCGGCCATGGGAAAGCCGTCCCAGAAACAGACGACCGCGCTCATATGCTGAGTAGATTTTCATTTTTATCACTCTCGTAGATGTTATGCCGGTTAAGTTCCCATTTTTTAATTTTATATGACAAAAAATACTGTTTAACTCACGCATCCAGAGATTACGCAATGTCCCTCAGACCTGACGGACATTGTTGTTGACTGGTTCCAGGCGGTGTAATATTTTGAAAAAATTATTGTTTTCAGCCTTCGCGTCTTGAGCGGGCGATGCAATCCATTTTTCCGTTTTCATCCAAATAATTTCATCATATCCGGGGCGGGTTCTAAAATGCAACTGAGTTTTATGCCCGGAAACGGATCCCGCTACCGAGGCACAGGAGAACACTCCTGCGTTTTTTGTCACATGCCGCATAGGGTTACTGTTGCCATGTATCTGCCTGACTCCGTTTTGTCAGGATCTGACCCTGATCTTAACAGGGCAATACTGGATGGCTGTGTAAAAAGTCATATTCAGCCCGTATTTGTCATTCAACTAAAAAAAGAAATAAAGTTGTTTCAGTATGTTCTGGATTCGCGCCTGCGCGGGAATGACGGGTGTGGGTACTTTCTACGAATTCATCAATTCTTAATTATCCAAAATATTTTAAAAGCCGATATTCGAGGGTATAAGTGGGGGACAGGGGGATAAAAAACAAAAAAGGACTCAGGAAATTTTCCTGAGTCCTTGAATTTTCTGGCGGGAGCGACGAGACTCGAACTCGCGACCTCCGGCGTGACAGGCCGGCGTTCTAACCAACTGAACTACGCCCCCTTTAGGGTTATTGCAAGTATGTGGTAGGCGGAACAGGGCTTGAACCTGTGACCCTCGGCTTGTAAGGCCGACGCTCTCCCAACTGAGCTACCCGCCCGGACTCCCGCAAACTTGATTTTGCAAAAATACTAAAGTAATCTTATATTGTCAAGCTTTTTTTATGTATCTATAAAAAATCAGCTCAATGGTACCGGATATTCCTGAGGATCAGAGATTATATCGACAGGAAGATGCGGTTCCTTCTGAAACAAAAGTGCATGGGAGCAGTCGGACGCCTCATCAGCCTTATCCACCAGCGCATGCGACAGCACTTCATCCATGTGCTCCACGGTCACAATTTCCATCTGCCGCATTATGACCGCCGGGAGATCTTTCAAATCTTTTTCGTTTTCTTTTGGAATAAGGACCATCTTGATTCCGCCCCGATGCGCCGCAAGGAGTTTTTCTTTCAACCCGCCGATCGGCAATACCCGACCTCGCAATGTAATTTCCCCGGTCATGGCGAGGTCATGCCGGACCGCTCGGCCTGTCAGTGCCGATACAATCGACGTACACATGGAAATGCCGGCCGATGGCCCGTCTTTTGGAATCGCCCCTTCAGGTATATGGATATGGATATCATTGTCCTTATAAAAGCCTTTTTCTATGCCAAAATCTTCACTCCTGGACCGGATAAAACTCACCGCGGCCTGGGCGGATTCTTTCATGACATCGCCTATCGTCCCCGTTACCGTGAGATTACCCTTCCCTGGCATCAACACCGTTTCAACGCAAAGCAAGACGCCGCCAACCTGAGTCCATGCCAATCCGGTAACCATACCGATCTGATCCTTTTCCTCGGCCTGCGTCTGCCTGTATCTGACAGGCCCCAGATAGCCCGCTATGGCATTTGAGGTCACCCGGTATAATTTCTCCGTTTTATTTTTCACCACATCCCGTGCAATCTTCCGACATATGGAAGCGATTTCCCGTTCAAGATTTCGAACGCCAGCCTCATGGGTATACCCTTGGATCAGCGTATAAGTAGAATTTTTTGAAAATTGCACATTCTTTTCTTCCAGGCCATTGAACTTGATTTGCTTGGGTATCAGAAACTTGTCCGCAATGTGATATTTTTCATATTCTGTGTATCCGGACAATCGTATAATCTCCATACGATCCTGAAGCGGCAGCGGAATATCGGGAAGCGTGTTTGCCGTAGTTACGAACAGAATCTCCGAAAGGTCATAATCTAAATCCAGATAATGATCGTTAAAGCTGTTGTTCTGTTCAGGATCAAGGACTTCCAGAAGCGCGGACGAAGGGTCTCCCCGAAAATCCATACTCATTTTATCTACTTCATCCAGACAAAACACGGGATTATTCACCCCTGCCTTTTTAAGCGACTGAATGATTTTTCCGGGCATGGCGCCGATGTATGTCCGCCTGTGCCCACGGATTTCCGCTTCATCCCGAACGCCACCCAGCGATAAGCGAACAAATTTTCTTCCGGTTGCACGGGCAATGGATTTGGCCAGAGAGGTTTTGCCAACTCCGGGAGGACCCACGAAACAAAGGATAGGCCCATGGAGTTTTTTCACAAGTGACTGAACGGCCAGATACTCCAGAATCCGCTCCTTTGGTTTTTCCAGGCCGTAGTGGTCCTCATCCAGTATTTTTTCAGCTTCCTGCAGGTCATCCGTGACCTCGCTGAGCTCCATCCAGGGCAACGATAGTATCCAGTCGATATAATTTCTCACCACCGTCGCTTCAGCCGACATGGGGGTCATCATCTTCAGCTTTTTCAGTTCCTGCCTGACCTTTTCCTCAGGCTCTCTGGGTATCTTTTTTTCGCTGAGCCTGTTTTCAAGCTCCTGAACCTCATCTCCGTTATCATCTTCGGCACCCATCTCTTTTTTGATGGCCCGCATCTGTTCATTGAGATAATAATTTTTCTGAGTCTTGGACATCTGCTCCTTGACCCTGCCTTTTATTTTAAGGTCCAGCTTAAAGATATTTATCTCGGTCTTTATCAGCCGGATTAACAGAGATACCCGGTCGGTCAACGGAACCGCCTCCAGCAGCTGCTGTTTATCCCCTATTTTAAAGGAAAAATGAGTCGCAACGGTATCCGCCATCTGAGACAGATCATCCAAAGATGAAATATTGGCTATCAGGTCCTTGGAGATGCTTTTATTCAGTTTGGCATATTCATCAAATATTTCCAGAAGCGCCCGGCGAAGGGCCGAATGCTCTACCTCATTCAATGCGTCCACAGCTATCGGTTCAATTTCTACCCGGAAGAACTCTTCGTTCTCAACAAACTGAACCACCCGCCCTCTTGATTTTCCTTCCACCAGGGCCTTTACCGTTCCATCCGGCAGTTTCAATAGTTGAAGGACCTTGCCAATAGTCCCGATCTGCTGGAGATCCTCTTTTCCCGGAGTATTCACTTCTGCCTTCTTCTGGGTCGCCAGAAAAATAATCTTATCCCGATTCATTGCCTCGGCAAGGGCGTTTACAGACTGCTCCCGTCCCACAAACAGCGGCGCAACCATATATGGAAAAACAACTATATCACGCAAAGGTAAAAGAGGTAGTATCATCCTTGGCAAATCAGCCTCGTCTTGTTTAAAAAATTTTGACAGCTTAATCATTTTTGATAAACTTTTTCTGTTTTATCGCACCGTCTGAATCAGTTGACAGCAGACAATTTAATCCTGCTATGCCAGTTTCTTAGTCTGCTCGTAAAGAAGTATGGGATCTTCCTTGTTCAAGACGACATCTTCACCGATGACGCATTCTTTCACATTGTCAATCGACGGAATATCATACATGATATCCAGCAGGCAACTCTCCAGAATAGCCCGGAGGCCTCTGGCCCCGGATTTGCGTTTAGAGCCCTCAGACGCTATGGCGGAAAGCGCGCTGTCGGTAAATCTCAGGTTAACGCCCTCTATTTCGAAAAGCTTTTGATATTGTTTGACCAGTGCGTTTTTCGGTTCCGTAAGAATTTTAATCAGCGAAGCCTCATTGAGTTCTTCAAGTGTTGCAACTACGGGAAGACGCCCGAGAAATTCAGGAATCATACCAAATTTGACCAGATCTTCCGGTTTAACATGCTTAAGGATTTCTCCGGCTGTCAGTTTGGATTTATTTACTATATTAGCGCCAAAGCCCATGACTTTGGAGCCCATCCGTCTCTGAATAATCTGCTCAAGCCCGGTAAAGGTTCCGCCGCATATAAACAGAATATTAGACGTGTCTATCTTTACAAAATCCTGTTGGGGATGTTTCCGTCCGCCCTTGGGCGGCACGCTGGCCGTGGTTCCTTCGATAATTTTCAGCAATGCCTGCTGAACCCCTTCACCGGATACATCCCGGGTAATCGAGGGATTGTCGGATTTGCCGGCAATTTTATCAATTTCATCAATGTACACAATGCCGCGCTTTGCTTTTTCCACGTCATAATCGGCATTTTGAAGCAGCGAAAGGATAATATTTTCCACGTCCTCACCAACATAGCCGGCTTCGGTGAGACTGGTCGCATCGGCAATGGCAAACGGAACTTTTAAAAATCTTGCCAGCGTCTGGGCCAGCAATGTTTTCCCGCATCCGGTCGGACCGATCAGCAGGATGTTACTTTTCTGAATATCCGTATCGCCGGTTCGAACAGAAGAATCCAGTCGTTTATAATGGTTATAAACTGCCACTGCCAGAATTTTTTTCGCTGTTTCCTGCTCAATGACATAATCATCCAGAATGGCCTTTATTTCTTTGGGAACCGGCGGCCGTTCAGTTTTGACAGGATTTTTTTCACCCTCTTCTTCAACAATTTCGCTGCAAAGCTGAATACATTCGTCACATATGTACACCGCAGGCCCGGCAATCAATTTTCTGACCTCTTTCTGACTCTTTCCGCAGAACGAACAGAAAAGGTTATCGTTTGGATCTTGTTTTTTTGGCATATTAGGCCTCCACTTCGTTCAGGTGATCCAGATCTTCTCTTTTCCTGATCACATGATCGATTATTCCGTACGCTTTTGCTTCCTCACCGGACATATAAAAATCCCGATCCGTATCTCTTTGTATCTGATCCAGATCTTTGCCGGTGTGTGAGACCAGGATACCGTTGAGGGTATCTCTTATTTTGAGAATTTCTCTGGCCTGTATCTCAATGTCCGAGGCCTGACCCTGAGCCCCTCCCAGAGGCTGGTGAATCAATATCCGGGAATTGGGTAACGCAAAGCGTTTGTTTTTGGTACCGGCAGCCAGCAATACGGCACCCATGCTTGCAGCCTGGCCGATACATACTGTCGCAATTTCCGGTTTGATATACTGCATCGTATCATAAACAGCCAGTCCCGCTGTCACGACGCCGCCTGGCGAATTAATATAAAAATTAATGTCCTTTTCTGGCTCTTCGGACTCAAGAAATAAAAACTGGGCGATCAGCAGGTTGGCAACCTCATCATTGATAGCTGTCCCCAAAAATATGATCCGGTCTTTTAACAGCCGGGAATATATATCATAAGCCCGCTCGCCTCTGCTGCTCTGCTCTATGACCATTGGTACTAACGGCACAAACAGCCTCCTTCATTGACGTATTTATTATAAAAAAGCATTTTTGGTTCTTACTCGTCAGCGGAAGCCTCTTTTTTTTCAGGCTCCACATTTTCTACAGCACCGTTTTCAATTATTAGACGGATCGCTTTTTTTTCAAGTAGGCCTGTCTTAAAATAATCAAAATGGTCCTCATGATCCGAATAATATTTCCTGATTTCATCCAGCGGTCTTCTGAACCTTTCGGCGGCCTGTGCGTATCCTTCTTCCAATTCCTCATCTGAAAGGACCAGGTTTTCCTGCTCGATGATTTGATTGATTATCAGATGGTGTCTGACGTTGTTTTCGGCTACGTCCCGATATTTTTCAGACAGCGTCTCTTTTGTCAACCCCAGCTGTTCAAGCGTTGTATTGTAGGACATAAACGATCGTTGAGCTTCGGCCACAATACTTTCCAGCTCAAAGTCCACCAGCGAATCCGGGAGTTCAAAATCTGATTTTTTAGTCAGTGCTTCAAAAATCTGGCTTTTCAACTCCTCATGAGAGCGGTTTTCATACGCATTTTTCAGATTAGTCACGATGTCCAGTTTAAATTTTTCCAGGCTATTAAAATCACCAAAAGACCTGGCAAAATCATCGTTAATTTCCGGCAAGACCTCTTCCTGAATTTCTTTCACCTGAACACGATAGAGGATATCCTGATCAGCAAGCTTTGCATTACAATAATCTGCAGGAAAATGAACCGTAAACTCTTTTGCATCGCCTGATTTCATTCCTTTGATCTGTTCGTCAAAGTCTTTTGTCACATAGGCG
Organism: Desulfobacterales bacterium; assembly: GCA_028704555.1. Taxonomy (NCBI): domain Bacteria; kingdom Pseudomonadati; phylum Thermodesulfobacteriota; class Desulfobacteria; order Desulfobacterales; species Desulfobacterales bacterium. Next base: position 52,083 of record JAQWFD010000016.1, on the reverse strand, counting down.
GCGCCAATTTTTATGGCTTCATTTTCGACCTTAGGGGTCTCTTCAAATGCCTCGCCATCTTTAAACCCTTCATAATCCATCAAGACCCAATCGTCATCGGCAACCGGCCGGTCTTCTTTAATCCGACCCTTCTCCGCCATATTTTTCTGCAATGCTTTCAGCTGCGCATCCACCTCGGCATCCGTCACATCGTATATCGTTTTTTTAAGTGTCAGCCCTTTGAAGTCGATGTTCCCGATCTGCGGCTTCACCTCGACGGTCGCCTTGTATTTATAAGGGCCCCTTGCCTCAAGTTTAGGAGTATCCATCAGGGGGGTCCCAAGAACCTTAAGGTCTTTTTCGGTTATGGCCTCAATAAAAGATTGCTGGATCAGCTTATAAGACACATCTGCATGCACATCTTTTTTGAACATTCTTTCCATAACCGTCCGGGGAATTTTTCCTGGCCGAAATCCTTTGATTTTTGCCGTCTTTTTCAGATTACTGTAAGCTTTGTCCAATTCCCGGACGACATCCGTTTCAGGTATTTCAATGCACATGAGTTTTTTGACCGAACTCAAGTCTTCTACTGTAACTTGCATAATGTTCCTTCCCCATAAATGAAATGCCTGAAATCCGATGATATCTTCAGGCACTTGACATCATTTGAGCATTTATACATGGTGGTGCGAGAGGGGAGACTTGAACTCCCACTCCGTCTCCAGAGCTGGATCCTAAGTCCAGTGCGTCTACCAATTCCGCCACTCTCGCAAAAATCAATTTGCCGATTCACTCCATACGGCGGAAATGATCGACGCCGACAACAAAACATACCCGTATGGGTTTTACATCTTGTTACTTGACTTTATAAAATTTTCATTTAAATTTCAATAAAAAGAAAACTTTAGAAAAAATAATCACAAAGAAATTAACTGTCAAGTAAAATTAGAATAAAACGCATACGGACCCCGGCAAAAATAAATTGCGCGACAGGTCAACACCCGTCAATTTAATTGATACAGGAATATAGCATGCTTTTATCAAAATGGCGACCCCATACCATGGTCATATACCCCGTCGTCCTGTTTCTTGCGTTGTGCGTGATACCGGCCAGGACAAAAGCAGACCCCGCTGATTTTAATCATCAGAACCCTGTCATAGCCATTGATCCGGGCCACGGAGGAGAGGATACCGGGGGCGCAGGCTCAGAAACAATGTGGGAAAAAGACCTCACGCTTCTGCTCGCCGGGCAGCTGGCTGACCGGCTGCGGCCTTCGTATGAGACAATTCTGACAAGAACCGGCGATTATCAACTGGATCTGTTTGAGCGGACAGCGACCGCCAACCATATAGCCGCTGAAATGCTGATCAGCCTCCATGCCGGGGGCAGCTTTCTTCATAAGGCCGGGGGGATAACCATCTGGTACTACCAACCGGTCAAAGCAGCCTTTTCAGCACCTGATCGGCCGGATACGGTTCCGCCCCTGACCGGATGGCGCACCAGTGGCCAGACGCCCTGGGCAGCTGTTCAACTGCAGCACACAACCTCAAGCCGCCTGCTTGCCGGACTGCTCCAGGCAAGGTTGAATAAAATCAAATCGTTTACGCAGGTCAAATTAAATGCCGCTCCGCTGATAGTATTAGAAGGTGCCGACATGCCGGCCGTTTTAATTGAAACAGAGGACCTGACAAATTTTATTGAAAAAACGGCACCCGGGAGTCCCGGTACATTATCGGAACTGACTGATGCGATGGCCGGTGCAATCGATGATTTTTTCAAAAAAACCCCGCCCAAGTACCCTGATGAATAGAAAGGCAGGTTTTTAACCAGACTTTCGAAAATTGGCTTGCGTCATACATGAATACATGGTAGTAAATTATGGCTTAATCGGGGCGTAGCGCAGCCTGGTAGCGCGCCTGCTTTGGGAGCAGGATGTCGGAGGTTCAAATCCTCTCGCCCCGACCAGATACAATCATCCCTTCAGGCTCGTCGTTCAGTATTTATACCGTCTTTATCTTTCAGCCGTCCGTCACTGTTCAATCATAGCCACAATTCTGCTGAAATAATTCGGCTTTCATTTGTTGCCCGCATGTTTTTCGGTAAAATTTTTAGAAAAGGAGGACTTCACCGCAGAGCGCTCCAGAGGACACAGAAAAAGATGGGAAGCTACCCATTCAGCCGCGCTGGTGATCATTTACCTGTTTTAAGCCGCAAAATACACAAATAAAGAACGATCCGCACTAATCCGCTGCAAAAAAATATCCATACACGGTATGGTAAACATAACCGCATAATTCCGGGAAAATCTCAGATCAAAAGAAAATTAATGGCTTCTCTTGATTTCATTAAAAAAAGATATACTATTACAGATACATAACATATAATCCCTGAGCATCAGATTCATACCGATTCAGGAAAGATAACAACTTATGACACAAACCGATTACTACACTGTTTTAGGAATTGACAAAACCGCGACCGCCCCGAAGATAAAAGAAGCGTACCGGACCATGGCCTTCAAATACCATCCGGACCGGTGCAGTGACCCGGATGGGGTTGACAAGATGAAAAGCATCAATGAGGCATACGCCGTACTGTCGAATCCGGACAAACGCAGAGAATATGACACGATCAAACAGCAGTACGGCCCCTCCGCCTATGGGCAATTCCGCCAGACACATACGGAACAGGATATTTTCCGGGGTTCGGACGTTAACGACGTATTCGAAGAAATGGCCAAATCATTCGGATTCAGAAGCTTTGACGATATTTTCAAAGATTTTTACGGAAGCGGCTATCAACAGTTTGAATTCAGGGGGGGCAGGCGATGCGGTCAAGGGCAGGGCAGGGGCCGGCGCATGGGCTTTGTGCAAGGCGGATGCCGCCGCCAGCAGCAGCAACAACAGCAGCAGGGATTTAATTTTTTGGGGAATATGGGCAGGTTGCCAAAATACTTACTTGAAAAAGCTACCGGATTTGCTTTACCCGAAAACGGATCGGACGCGGGCGATATTCTCACCCTGGATCCGGAGACGGCCCGCCAGGGCGGCAAAATCCCCTACAATGTAAAGAAGCGATCCAAACAGCTGATGGTCAATATTCCGGCAAACGTCCGGGAAGGCCAGTGGATCCGACTGGCCGGAATGGGGAAAGAAGGCAAGAGCGGCGGCACGTCCGGCGACCTGTTCCTGCAGGTAAAAATCCAAAAGCCTTTACTGGAGGAAGTAAAACACACCTTTTCCCAGCTGGTTTCATCGGCCAAGTCTCTGTGGAAACGGCCGCGGTGATCGTTTCTGTTTCTCCGACTGAAAAATCAATATGTACCGAACTGCCCGATAAAAACATCGGGCAGTTCGATCGGCATTTTTAACACGCGACGGTCGTGTCCGGATAATTTTTTAAACAGTTGGAATCCAATGCCACACAGTGTGTAAAATTTATTTATGATTCTTTCTCAAAAGATAATTTGTGGGGCCGGACTGCCAATGCGATCAGAAAACCGATAGCGGAAGCTGCGGCCACGGGAAGTGCAGTCGCTCCCCACCCATGATTCTGGGCAATGGCTCCGATAATCGGAGGACCGATAAAAAGCCCCAGATTCTGCCCGATACCCCCGACAATCGCCATGGCCAGACCCGCATGCTGAATGCTTTTCATGCTTTCTGCGGCAAGCGTAAATGCACAGGGCGGAACAAAGCCGGTGACGATGCCCAGAATCACCATATACGGCATGACGGCTCCCGCCGTTGTCAGTTTAAAACACCAGAAAATCACTATGGTATATGCCAGCATACTGGCCGCAAATACCATGTGACGCTTCCGGACCATGTTCAATACCATACCGGCCACGATGCTGGCGGGAATGTAGACCAGGTTCATCAAACTGACCTGGAAACTGGCGTTTGCCGGAATAAAATCTAACTCTGTCTGGAGAAAACTGGCCTCCCAGGTATTAAATGACATACAGGCAACATTGAACGCCATGAATACGAACGCAATGATCCAGGTTTTCGGATTCAACAACGCCTTTGCGTAAGGTTCAACCGCCTGCTCACTGCCCGTATCAACCGCAGCAGTGGCTGCATCCGGCGCATCGACCACGATCGCATACAGAATCAACTCGGCAAAGCAAACAATCGCCGTAAACCACCACACCCCTTGCCAGCCAAATGAGTCAGACAGCGGACCGGCAATATTAAAAATGATAAAAAGGCCAACCGGTACCCACGTGGCCCAGATTCCCATGGGCAGCCCCCGTTTTTCGGGCGGAAACCACATACAGATTGCCGCGGGCGCCACGACGGCAATCAATCCGACACTGATGCCCTCAATGGTTCGGCCGATCAAAATGGTCGCCGCACCCTGGGCCATTGCGCCGATCACCGACCCCAGCACCGCACAACCCAGTGCAATCATACCGCTTTTTTTTGGACCCAGCCGGGTCAGCAGCATTGCTGCGGGAATAGCGATGATGATACCAGCCACGGCAAATATAGACATCAAAAAACCGGCCGTGCCCATCCCGATTCCCAGATCCTTTATTAACAATGGCATCAGCGGGGGAACCTTGAACTGACACATGGGAATCACCACACTGGCGATATAGACAACGACAAATACCCGCCACGCTTTTACTTTATTCTCCATTTGTTTCTCCTTTAAGCCGTCTCAGCAGAATTCGATGAACATCCAATAGAAAATGACCCTGTCATGAGGAAAATAACAGTGTACCTTTCGCAAAGCAACTTGCATGCCGAACGCTGGGATGAAATTATCCATTTCTCAAAATCCCATTGACAGGAGCAGCGTGTATGAGTATGTTTTTTTAAACACCTCGAATCATCCGGACATATTCTATATCCACCTGCTTGAAAGATATCTTTGCCAGTCCAAACCACCGTTAAAAAATTTTACGCCGGGATAGCATCCTTTTTATCAGAAGGTTAACTTAAACCGGCGGTGCGGATTCTGGACATGCTCCAGATGAGGTAAACGTAAAATTTACAGGCTCCCCTGTTTTAACGTAAAATAATTTTACGGCCGAACCATGCCCTGAAATTTGAGATTAAAATTCGTTATACGGCCGGTTCCAAAAAAATGGCCTACGAAAAAATTCTCCCCAAGCATTCAAATGCAGACCTCTTCAAGGATATATAGCGCTATACCCTCAACCAGGGAGGCCACGACCCATCAATAAATTAAAGCGATGGCACACCAATTGCAAACCATTATTAATAGAAAACGACCGTTCTCATGCATTAAAGATTTAAAGCCGTTGTGTACCGGAGGCAGGATATTCCCGCCTTTTTTACCATTTTATTCCATCAAATCAAAAAGGAGATTTACAAATGGAGTTTATGTACAGCGTTCCGAGTTTTGTAAAATTTGGTGAAGGCGTTGCAAAGAATATTGGCGAGGAAGTTAAAGCATTTGGCGCAAAAAAAGTTTTCCTTGTTTATGATAAAGGCGTTAAGGCCGCCGGCATTGTCGATGATATTCAGGCCTCATTAAAAGCTGCGGGAATCGACTTTGTTGAATATGATGGCGTACTGCCCAATCCTCCGGATACCATTGTTGAAAAAGCAGCCGCAACTGCAAAAGCAGCCGGCGTGGACGCCATGGTCGCTGTGGGCGGCGGCAGCTCCATCGATTGCGCCAAAGCCATCAACATTCTGTTGACCAACCCCTCACCGATCAACCAGTACGACGGTATAGGATTGGTAAAAATTCCCACAAAACCCCTCATCGCCATCCCGACCACCGCAGGCACAGCCAGTGAAGTCACCGGGTTTTCCATTATCACCGATACCACGCGATTGAAAAAAATGGTTATCGGCGGCCCTTTTGTCGGCCCGACCATGGCATTGGTGGATCCCCTGTTGACGGTAGCGCTTCCTGCGGCGATCACCGCCTCCACCGGTATGGACGCCCTGACCCATGCCATTGAAGCCTATGTTTCCAAAGGCGCCATGATTCCGACCGACGTAAACGCGCTCAAAGCCATCGAGCTGATTTACGGCAACCTGGTCAAGGCCACTAAAAATGGGAAGAATATTGAAGCCCGGACCAACATGATTCTGGGAAGCATGCTGGCAGGCTTTGCCTTTAACTCAGCCGTTCTGGGTCTGGTACATTCTATCGCACATCCGCTCAGCGTCCATTGCGGTCTGCCTCACGGCGTGGCCAATGCCTGCGGTCTGCCGTATGTTATGGAATTTAACGCGGTTGCCGTTCCGGAAAGAACCAAAGATATCGGGCTGGCCATGGGACTGGACATCGCTGACAAATCAGCTGTAAAAGCATCTGCCATAACGGTTCAGGCCATCAAAGACCTGGCCGTGGAACTGGACATCCCCAAACTAAGAAACCTCGGCGTAAAAAAAGAACAGTTTGACCGAGTTGCCGATGACGCGCTCAAAGAAATCAGTACAATGTTCAACCCCAGAGCTGTGACTAAAAAAGACGTTCTCGCAATTCTGGAATTAGCATACTAATTCATCCGTGAGAGCAGCACCGACTTTTCGGTGCTGCTCCAGCGCCCTTTCGGGCGGGCTTAGGACAGCTATCGCTTAAGGAACACTTCGTTTGAGGCAAAAGATAAAAAATCATATAATTAGATAGCAATTACCTTTAATTTGATTATTTCGAACTCTTCAGGTGAGGATACAAACATGAAAAAAATACTAAGAGTCGACATGACCCGACAGGCCACAGCATACGAGGCGGTACCCAAAAGCCTTCAGCTGTTCGGCGGACGCGGCACCGTGGCAAAAATCCTGACGGATGAAATCGATCCGGCATGCGATCCGCTGAGCCCGGGCAACAAACTGATTGTTTGTCCGGGGCTGTTTGCGGACACCTCCGCTCCCTGCTCCGGACGGATTTCCATAGGCGGTAAAAGTCCACTGACCGGAACCATCAAGGAAGCCAATGCCGGCGGCATCGCAGCAAAGAAGCTGGCCGGTCTGGATATCTATGCCGTTATCGTGGAAGGCAAACCCGATAACAATTCCTGGTGGATTCTGTCTATCAGCGAAAAGGGCGCCGAACTTCTTTCCGCGAACGCCTATGCCGGATTGAACAACTATGCCCTGTCGGAGAAATTAATGAAGGATTTTGGAAGCGATATCGGCATCGTCTCCATCGGAACGGCCGGAGAACGGGGCTACCCGAATTCCACCGTGCAGATCACCGATCCGGACGGCCGCCCGTCACGAGCCGCTGCCCGCGGTGGTTTAGGCGCCGTAATGGGCTCCAAAAAACTCAAGGCCATCGTTATTGACTACTCCGGAAAACCGGCTTGGGATTATGATGACAAAGCCCAATTTGTCAAATCCAGCAAAGCCTATTCCAAAGGCATCATGGCCAATCCGATATCAGGTCAGGCCATGCCGGCCCTGGGAACCGCGGTTCTGGTCAATGCAACCAACGCGGGAGGCATTCTGCCGACCCGAAATTTTAAAACCGGAAAATTCGATCAGGTTGAAGCAATCAGCGGCGAGCACATCGCCGAACTGCAGGCTGAACGCGGCGGTAAAATGAGACACGCCTGCCATCCGGGTTGTGTGATTCAATGCTCCAATATCTATAACGATAAATCCGGAAATTATCTCACATCCGGATTTGAATACGAAACCATCGCTCTGCTGGGCGCCAACTGCGGCATCAGCGACATTGACACAATCGCCCGAATGGATCGGATGTGTGACGACTTCGGTCTGGACACCATGGAAACGGGATGTACGATCGGTGTATGCATGGAAGCCGGAAAAATCGAATTCGGCGACAGCGTCGGCGCGATTGCACTGGTTCAGGAAATCATCGACGGTACCGAATTCGGAAAACTCATGGGACAAGGCACGGAAAAGACCGGAAAGCACCTGGGGGTTACCAGAATACCTACCGTTAAAGGCCAATCCCTGGCCGGATATGACCCGAGGGGTTTGAAAGGCACCGGAGTCACCTATGCCGTCTGCCCGATGGGCGCCGACCATACTGCAGGCAATGCCCTGGGCAATCCCACCGTCGATCCCACGAAAAAAGAAGGTCAGGTAGCATTGTCCACCCAGCTTCAAGTGGGCATGGCGCTATTTGACAATCTGGGTATGTGCATTTTCTCCGGTTTTTGCACCGCGGACCCGGAAAATCTTCAGCACCTGGTCGACATGTTTGCCGCAAAATTCGGTGGTGACTGGAATGTTGACAAACTCATGGGCATAGCCGTCCAGACGCTGATTATGGAAAAGCAGTTCAACACGGCCGCCGGATTTACCGAAAAAGACAACCGCCTGCCCGAATTCATGTATACCGAAAAATTAGATACCGTTGATACGGTATTTGACATTACCGATGAAGAGCTCAAGGCTGCAATTCCGTTTTAAGCATTTAATCCGGAAAATTTTACACGTACCGGTACCGCCAAGCTTTTAGTCCCGAATGCCTTCGGCCTTAGCCGCAGGGCGTCGGGACAAAGCCTTGACGACAGCCTGACTGTTTATGAAATTGAGAGGGTGTTTCCGGAACGTTTCGAAATTACATTTATTTCTGTGACTGTTTCCGCCCCGACCTATTCAGGTTTTTCATGGTATCCGACAATTTTTAATCCGAACACGATTCTATAGACGGAACTGGTGAAAACTGTTTTCAGCAGGGGAGCTGAGCACGAAAAATCCATTTGAGCGGCGAAATATTTGATGTGTAGAGGAGACTGTGACTATGTTGAAGCGGATGCTGAAAATACTACTGCCTGCGCTGTTATTTTCTCAATTAATCTGTATACCCGCCTACGCGGGTTTATCAGCACACTACCAGAACGGCGGCGAAGGAATCAAGGCCGCCACAATACCACCGCCGGGCTTTTACTTCCGGCAGTACAATATGTTTTACAAATCAGACGATCTCATCGACGCAAACGGAGACACCCTTAACAATTCAGGGTTTGACCTGACTACCTATGCCATGGCCAACCGGTTCATATGGGTAACTGATAAAAAACTGCTGGGGGCAGATTTCCTGATGAACGTCGTAATTCCCCTGGTGTATGTGGACTTTGAATTAGGCTCGGCCGGAATCACCGACGATCATTTTGGCATCGGAGACATCTACATCGAGCCGTTTGCCCTCGCATGGCATGGCGCGCGGTACGATGCGGCCTTAGGTCTATGCGCTTACGCCCCGACCGGCAACGCCGATGACAGCCGACCGGCGTATCCGGGAAAAGACTACTGGACCGGGATGATCAACACCGGAGTTACCCTTTATTTCGATACGGATAAGACCTGGTCGGCATCTGTTCTGGCCCGTTATGAAGTGCACAGCGAAAAAAACAATACAGACATCCGGGCAGGAGACGACTTCCATTTTGAATGGGGTATCGGTAAAACGATTGCCAGGCTATGGGATGTCGGCCTGACCGGGTACTGCCAGTGGCAGGTCTCCGACGACCGGGGAGATGATGTCACCTGGGACCGATCGGTCCACGACCGGGTTTACGGCATTGGGCCTGAAGTCAGCGTATTTCTCCCGAACCTGAAGCTGGGACTCACATTGAGAAACCAGTGGGAATTTGGTGCGGTGGATCGTTCGGAGGGAAATATGACCACTCTGGTATTGACCAAAACGTTTTAAGTCGAACCTATCCGAAAAAATATACTCAGAAAAATCAGATAAACGCCGGGAACCTTAACATTTCAAAATAAGCCATTCCATCACATTTACCTCAGGCAGACATTATTCTTTTCTTGCAGACATCCCCCTGACTCCCGGCGCTTATCCCGATCCTTCGCTTCAAAGCAGCCTTACAAAGCGGCTGTTCTAAAGCGACTACTTGCTGTCATACTCCATTTTCATCTGCTTCAGCTTGTCGTTCTGGCCGATCTTTGAATATAACGTCGGTTTGCTGATCCCGAGCCGTTCAGCGGCTTTGGTCATATTACCGTTTTCCTTTTCCAGAGCCGACTGAATAGCGATTTCTTCGGCCATCTTGAGTATGGCGATAGGACCTTTTCCGGAGCTGTGCTCTTCAATAACGGCTTCAATGTCTTTTTTCAGACCTTTATAATTGCAGGCCCGAATCAATCGATCCGGCAGCTGACTCAGGGTCAGAATCCGATCATTGCCGAGAAGCACGACCGCTCTTTCGAGAACATTTGAAAGTTCCCGGACATTTCCCCGCCAGTAATAATATTGCAGGGCATTCAGGAATTCAGGATGAATTTGCAAATCTGGCAAGTCAAATTCTCTGGAATGGATATCAATAAAATGCCGCGACAGCATCGGGATATCATCCGTCCGTTCACGAAGTGGCGGCAGATTGATCGTAATCGTACTGATTCTGTAATATAAATCATCCCTGAAATTGCCTTCATCCGCCTCCTGAAGCAGATCGAGTTTCGTTGCTGATATGATTCTGACATCAATGGGGATTTCCTCAACCCCACCGATTTTTGAAATTTTCTGTGTAGACAGCGCTCGAAGCAGTTTGATCTGAACCATCAGCGGCATACTTTCAATTTCATCCAGGAAAAGAGTCCCGCCGGATGCCAGCTCGAGCTTGCCGGGTTTTCCGCCTTTAAGCGCCCCGGTAAAAGCGCCGGGTTCGTATCCGAATAATTCACTTTCAATCAGCTCAGATGGAATCGCGCCACAGTTGATGGCGACAAACGGATTGTCTTTACGGGGGCTTTCGTTATGAATGGCCTGGGCGAACAATTCCTTACCGGTACCGCTTTCCCCGTAAATCAGAACCGATGAACGAACCCGGGCAATTTTCTCAGCCAGCTGTTTGGCGACGACCAGTTTTTGATTGTTGCCGAGGATATCGCTGAACGTATAGAAGGCCTGGTTCCCTTTCAGCTTTTGAAACGATTTCATCAGGCTGTGGGTATCCTCGATCATCACAATTTTATTTTTAACCTTACCGTTATTGCTTAAGATGTGCTGGATAGTCAGAAGAAACGACTTTTTCCGTCCCTGGATATCGAGAAGAATTTCCTGATTCTTTAAATCCTCGTCACCGTTCAAGCGCTCAATGGTCTGAAAATATCTGTTAAGTTCATTGACCGCATGCTTATTATCCTTAATTCCAAATAAACTCAGAAGCCTGGAGTTAAACGCTTTCGGCAGATTGTCTTCTCCAATATAGGCAACCCCCTGAGGCAGATATTCGATGACATTTCGTAACGCATAATCCTGGATATGAAGTTCTTCCAGTGCCCGGGTAATCACCGCACGATTGTCATAGATGTCCGCCAGACAGGTCGCCAGACCAAAGGTATCGATAGCGCCGGATTTCAGAAGACTGACAATATTCAACGCGCCGATGGGATGTCCCTCGGAATCATGAATCGGCGCTGCGGTGCAATAAACATTATGCAGCATGGAATTGAAATGCTCGGCCCCGACAATCTGAACCGGCCGATTTTCTTTTAATGCCAGGCAGACCGCATTGGTACCGATAATGTTTTCTGATGCATCTCTGGGAATATTTTCAATGATATACTTTTCGTATTCATTTGAATATTGCATTCTTTCGGCTTTATTTCCCGGATTCATGATTAATTGGATACTTTTATTGTACCGATCAAAGAGCTGAACATTCAGGTTTCGCTTCGTTACGATTTCCTGAATAATCAAGGCGACACTGCCGAACGATTGAATCAGTTCCTGATGACTGATGCACTGTTCCTCGGCCTCCTTCCCCGTTAATATCATCTGCCCGCTGATAAAATACGGATCTACCCCGAAACGCCTGCTTCGTTTCCAGGAGTTGTAAATATCCTGAGCCACAATATCGGCGTCAACCGGTTTGCCATCTATAAATTTTATCCATTCGGATTTAATTTTAGAAAGGTAAGTGGTTTGAGATTTAAGAATAAAATCATACTGCATGCGATCAACTCCTATTCCAGCAACCATTGAATTTTTGGTTCAGCTGTTACAACATCCGATTTCAAAAAAATCTTCCGGATACATTTGGCGAATAAAAACTAATAATAACATAAATCGCCTCAAAATTTTAATATTCCCTATAACCCAATAGCCTGTGAAAGGAAGGTTCGCACATAAAAAACCCCCTGAGCATGGCACTGGCAACATACGACAGGGGGCTAAAAGGCAGCAGATGCATCAGTCTTTTTTCAAAAGTTCATCGATTTTTTTCTTCATATCGTCCACACTGTAATCCGACAGGGTAAACGGAAAATCGTTTTGGGATGACACGGCGGGGTATGCGGTATCTTCCGGTTTCAGTTTATCAAATATGGACAGCACATATTCCTGATCCCCCTTGAACATGAGGGTGTATAAGGGATTGGTGTAATCCTGTTTGCCCCGCCCGTTGATATAGGCCTGACAATTCAATCCGGACAGATCTCCCAAAAGGGCGTTAAGTTGGCCCTTATCGGCTGTTTTGCCTTCCGCGTATTCCCACACGGTTTGTCCGGCGACGGGCGGTTTGGACTCTTTGTCCTTATCCTTATCCGCCACTTCTGCCGCAGTTTCCTCGGGAATCTGCCTTCGGTTCAATACGATCGAATCGCCGGCTTTCGTGATCCGTACTTCCCGGATATCGTTCCGGTCAAATGACAGAACACCCCTGTCACGCAGATCGTCCACAGACAGATCAAACGCCCTCCTGAAATTACCCCGGGCGTGGTACACATTTTTATCCCCCGGCAGTTTGACAAACGTATGCTGTTGGGTCCCGGCAGCTTTCCCGATTTCCATCTCCCGACTTAACGCGTCTTTTCCCCATGCTTTCACGGTGATACGGCTGTCCGGATCCAGGTCGTATCGGCCGTAACTCTCGGCTTCCGATACCAGGGCCGTCAGGGTGAGGCTGCCGACCGCCTTGATCATCGTATTGACTTTAGGCGCATCGGCCAGATACTGATCCGGATCGACATACCATTTATTGTCTTTATGAATCAGCCTGATCGTCCGGTCCCCCTTGCTGATTTCCAGCCGGGTAATATCCGTTCCGGCAATCTCCGGAACCGCGGGCAGTTGATAATGCGTTCTGTCGGACTCGTGTAAAAACAGATATGCAGACAGTGCGATGATGACAGCAACAAGGATGATAAATTCTTTTTTAATTTTCATGGTCGCAACCTCCCGGATCAAAAACAACGAACCTTATCAGATGTATCGGTATGAACGTTATCAGGTTATTTTATTACTGCTTATCATACATCATTTGAATATGCTTTCTTCGGGACAGTCTCCTGAGCCACACAAACAAACCGAACAGGACGACCAGTACCGGAAGCCCGGCAATATTAAAGGTTTTCACAAATGTCTTGGCCAGCGCACCGGTATCGTCCAGCGGATTGAACTCCTGGATTTTGCTTCGCATCACGGCGATATCATTCCGATTATTCGCAGCATCCAGCACGTTCATGACAAAGGTGGCATTCGGGCTGTTTCCTTCTTCATCGAGCATATTATCCTTGAGAATCTCCGAAGCACCGATGAGAAAAATTTTCACCGGCTTGCTTTTTTCAATCGAGCCGCCGGTCTCCTCGACTTTTGTCAGGTCCATTTGTATCGCGGGTGCAGGCGCAGGTGCCTGCAGTATTTCCTGATCCGTATCGGCCGGATCTTTTTCCTCAACGGATTTTTCCGGCATGGGCCGGCCGGCAAAATAACTCGGAAATTCTCCTTCGATCAGACAGGCCAGCGGCAGGCTCTTCTTGTCGGCATCGGAAGCCGGCGGCTGAATGCTCATGGGATCCAGATTGATTCTTCCGGTCATCTCCCATGATTTTTCTGAAGAGGCAAAAAGCTTCCAGGTCTTTGCACCGATCTCGGAAACGCGCTTTTCATCCAGTTCGACCGGTGAATTTTTCATGGTAATGAGCCCCTTGATGTTTTTCATGAAATCCAGATCGTTGTTGATAAACCGGTTCTGGATGACCGGCGCAAAATAGATGGCACGCTCCCCTCCGCCCAGTTCAGCCGGAACTTTCTGGCTGTAACAATTTTCATCCAGCACATATGAAGTTTTGATGTGTACGCCGTAGTGGCCCAGCAATTTTTCCAGACCGGTTTGCAGCGGGGCATACATGGGTGGCTGACGGTAGCCGAACTGCTGCTGCGGCGGCATGATTTCATTGAAGGCATCGGTAAACACCACCAGACTGGTTCCCCTCATGAGCATCTGGTCAAGCTGATACAACTCATAATCTGAAAAGGGTTTTGTCGGCTGCGCAACAACCAGGCACTTGAGTCCCTCGGGGATGGTATCCTCTGCCAGTCTGATATCTTTGATCGAATAGGTACGGGCAAGCATGCTGCGAAAATTGGACAACAACTCGGGCTGCTGCTGTCCGCCCATGGCCGGAGAACCCCAGAGCTGAAGCGTCCCATGATCCGCCAGGTATCCGATATTTTCATTGATATCAATCAGCGACTCCAGGCTGGAGCCGATATTTTCCTCCAGGCTGTCCATATCTGCCAGACTGTACTGAGTTCCGATCAGGGGAACGCGGATCACATTCAGCAGGGGCATCTCCACGACCCTGTCCGCGTATGTCATGACCAGTCCGATGACCCCTTCTCCGGCCGGAACCTTTCCGTTGGAAATTCCGGGCCATTTGAGCGACATGACATTGAAGGCTTTGGCCTCTTGGTTCAGGGCCTCATCCGTGGATGGATCAAAATAGACATAATTCAGCTTTCCATAATTTTTTTCATTCAGCTTTTCCACAATGCCCCGGACTTTATCCGGCAGATCTGGCAGGTTCTCAATCCCCATATACGGCGCCACGGCTTTTAAGGAAGAGGACAGGAACAGCTTGATATCGATCTTGCCGGAAAGGCCCAGAAGGGCGCTGATTTTATTATTCTGCTTCTGTATCGCGGTCGTCAGTTTGTATTCCAGCCCATCGGTGGCGGTGATGGTCGGTATGGTTTCAATGGTGTCCCCATGGATCAGCACCAACCCCATATAAGCCTTTTTAAACTTGAGTTCATCTTTTTCCAGAATCTGAATCTGAACCGGATAAATGCCGTAATTTGTAGCCAGTTGCTGATTTTCCCGGGCCGCGTCCGAAATATCGTCTTCTTCGGGGCTGACATCATAAAACCGGTAATTAAAATACCGGTTTGAGTGAATCGCGTATTCTTCCAGAAGATCGTGCAGATATCGCTCCGTATTATTGTAGGGAGCGGGCAGATTTCTGGTAAAAAACACGTTGATGGTCAGCGGCTCCGACAGCGTGGAAACTACTTGCCGACTGGCTCTGGATATCGAATACACCTTGTTTTTAGTCAAATCGATCCGGGAAAACAAAGTCAGTCCCGCTGCATTGATCAATACAATGGCTATCAGGTAGATAATGAATTTTATATATTTTCCAGATCTGCTGGTCACGCCCATTGGATTCTCCTTATATTTTTTCCTGCATCGCCAGGTGAGTTGCGTAAAGACTGATAAAAATGACGCTGAGAAAATACAGAACATCCCGTGAATCGATAATCCCTTTGGAAATATTCTGAAAGTGGAAATTGGCACCGAGGTAACCGACCACCCCCAGCAGTGACTGCGGAAAGAAAAGCAACATCCGGTCGATCAGCGTCAGGCCGAAGCAAATGACCATCCCCATAATGAATGCAACGATCTGGTTCCGAGTCAGGGATGAGGCAAACAGCCCAATGCCGCAGAACGCTGCACCCAGCAGCATGGCGCCGGTATATCCACCGATGACAGGTCCCCAGTCCAGCTGCCCCAGAAAGGAAATGCTGATCGGATACGCCAGCGTCGGAAGCAGCATCGCCGCGATGAACGCAACGGCGGCAAAAAATTTACCGAGGATGATATCCCGGAATGTAACCGGCATGGTCACCAGAATTTCATACGATCCCACTTTCATCTCCTCGGAAAACAGACGCATGGTTACAGCAGGAATGACGAATGAAAAGGTCATCGGAAGCAGTGAAAAAAAAGTCCTCATACTGGCCTGGCTGTAGATGAAAAACGTTGTAAAAAAGAACCATCCGGTTACCAGAAGAAAAATCGATATGACGATATAGGCGACAGGTGATACAAAATAGTCTTTAAATTCTTTTTTGAATATCTGAAAGGTCTGATTCATATCAGTTCTCCTTGGTCAGTTCCCGGAATATGTTTTCAAGCGTTTTGGTTTCCTGATAGTATTCTATCAGTATCCAGTCGGTGCCCTTGATCCGTTCATAAATTTTTTGTCTCAACGTTCCTGAATCAGAGCAGAAAAGCCTTACATTCAGCGGGCCGCTACCACCGGATTCGCCATTAAACTCATCTATGGCTTCAATCCGGTTGACCCCTTCAATGGCCCCAAGTTCATCCTCCACCGATGACATCCGGGCGTTGAGCAGAGACAGATGGATAATTTTTTCGGGTCCAAGCGATTGCCTCAACATCTCCGTGGTACCGTCCGCCACAATCTGCCCGTTGTTGATGATCACGATCCTGTCACAGGTGGCTTCTGCTTCACTGAGGATGTGCGTCGAGAGAATGACGGTTTTTTCCCTGCCGATCTGGCGGATAATTTCCCGAATTTCAACGATCTGATTCGGATCCAGGCCCGAAGTCGGCTCATCGAGCACCAGAATCTCCGGATCACTCATCATGGCATGCGCCAGTCCCACCCGCTGTTTCAATCCTTTCGAAAGCTCTCCTACCGTTTTGTGCATAATGCCATTCAGTCCGCAGAGCCCGACAAGATGACGGACTCTGGACGTTCGCTCATCCTTTTCAAGCCCCCGGATTTTAGCCACGTAATCCAGATAATCAAACACCAGCATATCCTGATAAAGCGGCGCGGATTCCGGCAGATATCCGATCAGCTTTTTAATCTCCATCGGGTTTTCATCGATGGCATATTCATTGATCAGGATACTTCCCGATGAAGGCAGAAAGTATCCCGTAAGCATCCGAAGGACGGTGGTTTTACCGGCACCGTTCGGCCCAAGAAGTCCCAGAACTTCTCCTCGTTTAATATGAAGACTGATCTGATCCACCGCGCAGAAATCATCGTAGTATTTGGTCAGGTTTTCAATATGAATCATGCCTGCATCTCCTTTATTAGTTACCTCAATGCCCGAACAATTCCGATCCGGATAGCGGTTCTGCTCCGATTCATCAATTAAAAAAACGGCTGTGAATCTATTGCGTAAAACTCCATAGCATCCAAACGAAAATCCGATGATTTTTCAATTCCAGGGGGGGGCAAAAATTTTATCCGTGGAAATACCTGTTGCATTTCACAAACCCATGAAAAAAGTCGAGGCAATTCAACATTGGTAATGATTATATTTGAATGAGCGACCTGAGGCAACATTCAAGTTGCCCCTGATGCCTGGGTTGAGGTCAAAAAATCAGCCGGCCTGAAGAAGCTATCGGAGAATTTTATAAAATAGATAAATTAATCATTTTTAATGATGTGTCAAGTTCTGTTTCTGAAACGCTTAATATGATGGAATACCGGCTGCAAACAGTGATAATCAGGCAGGATCAGTCGCTGATCGTTTTGCTGAAACCTGGCAATGATGAGGCTGATCACGAAACACAGGCCGGTTTTTCCCGTTTCAGGGGCTCGTCACTCATGCGTTGCATCACCTCAAACATCTTCCCAAGAAAACATTCCGTTTCCGTGTGTTCATATTCGTAGATCGACACAGGGCCACCTTCATTTTGTTGCAACATTTACTTTACAAGTAAACAACCGCAATTTCTCTTCTGTCAATAAAAAATTTTGTGCAACGGCACCAAAAAATAAAATCTTTGCGGACCTTGCTTATTATGAAACAGCGGGGCGTAGAATTTGGGCTTGATCACAACTGCGGCCACAATGTCACGGGGTCCGTCCCGCCCATTGCCGGCTTCTCCAGCACGATCCGGGGGATGCCGGCAACGGACGGGACTTCAAGTCTTCGGACAGCAAAATATGGCCGAAATCATGACCAAGCCCTGTTTCCTGTTCCGCCCCATTTTTCCAGCGTTGCTGTTTTTATCCACCCCCACGCTTTTCCATTGACAGAAAATATTTCGATGTTAATTTACTCGAATAACTGTTTTCCATTTGGCCCTGTTTATACAGGTATTGCCTGCACTCCTGCAAATATGCGGGTTTTTATATGAATTAGATATGCATCTCATGCCCCGACATACAAACGTTAACCCCCTTATATGTGCAATGCTGTCCGGATTGATGCTGACCGCATCGTTTCCGGGCATCTCGATGACATGGCTTGCCTGGTTTGCGCTCATCCCCCTGCTCTATGGATCAAGCCAGCTTCGTCCGGGGGCAGGTTTCCGAATGGGTTTTATTGCCGGACTGACCCACTATCTGACATTGATGTACTGGCTCGCGTATACCATGCATACCTATGGTCAGCTGCCCTGGTTGCTGAGCATCCCTGTTCTTTTTCTCCTGGCGGCCTGGCTGGCGACTTACATCGCCTTTTTTTCAATGCTCCTGACATCATTATGCGCTTCCCCGATGCGGCTGCTGCTTTTATCCCCGGCGTTATGGACCGCACTGGAATATATCCGCACTTTTCTCCTGACGGGCCTTCCCTGGGAACTGCTGGGATACAGCCAGTATCAGCAGCTGTCGATCATACAGATGGCGGACATATTCGGCGTTTACGGTGTATCGTTTCTGATCGCACTGGCCAATGCCGCCTTTCTGATATTATTGCTTTATGTCAACAAAAGCGCGTGGGGGGGGCATCGGATTTCACCCACACTGGCATCAACGGCAGCGGCCGTACTGATTCTGGCTGCAGGCGCATCCTGGTCGTATGGAACATGGCGCATCCAATCCGTTGACGATCAACTTCGTACTGCACCGACCTGCCTGGCCATGATCGTACAGGGCAATGTGGATCAATCCATTAAATGGGACCCGGCCTTTCAACAGCGGACAACAGAAAAATATATTCGACTTTCCCTACCGGCCGGTCCGGACAAACCGGAGCTGATCGTCTGGCCGGAAACGGCCACACCCTTTTATTATCAACAAAACAGCGCTCTGGGCAGACTTGTGCAAAGCGCTATTCAATCCGCCGGCACCTGTTTTCTGATCGGAAGTCCCTCATTCGTTCAAAAAAAAATTGTCGAATACTACAACAGTGCTTATCTTATAAACTCGAATGGTGCCATCACGGGAAAATACGACAAAGCGCATCTGGTTCCTTTTGGAGAGTATGTCCCTTTAAATAAATGGCTGCCGTTTATCGGTAAAATGGTTCAGGCGGCGGGTGATTTCAGGCAGGGAACCGCAGGCGGCACCCTCTCCATGAAGGATACGCAATTAGGCGTTCAAATCTGCTATGAAATCATTTTCCCGGATCTGGCCAGAGCCGCTGTCTTGAACAACGCCGGTTTTCTGGTGAACATTACCAACGATGCATGGTTTGGAAGAACGGCCGCACCCCGGCAGCATTTTTCGATGGCCATTTTCAGAGCAATTGAAAACAAACGCTTTCTTGTCAGATCAGCAAATACGGGGATCAGCGGCTTTATTGATCCATTAGGGCGGATTACCGGATCTACGGCTTTATTTGAAGAAAAAGCCCTTACCCGCCCGGTGGCAGTTATGGAATTAAAAACATTTTATACCCGGTATGGAGATATCTTTGCTAAAACCTGCGTAGCAGTTGCAGTTATTTTTGGAATCTGGTATCTATTTTTCCCTGAAAATTACAGCAAACGAATCAAATTGAATCATTCATAGATCGGTTTATAACCGTTGGGGAGGTTACTATGTCGTTGGAATTAAAACAAACCATTAAAGATCTGTATCGAAAAATTGAACCATTGAAAGGCTGCCTTTGACCTTGCCGACAAGGAAAAACGGCTAAAAGAAATTGAAGCACAGATCTCCAGAACAGATTTCTGGGATAATCCCGAAGCCACAAAAGCCATCTTAAAAGAACGAACCGTCCTGACCGACCAGGTCGACACCTTCCGGCACATTGTCAATGACCTTGAGGAAACCGGCATTCTTCTGGAACTGGCGCTGGATGAGTCAAATTCAGAAGCCGTGCAAGAGGTGACCGGTCAGCTTGAGGATATTGACCGGCGAATCAGGAAAATGTCTCTTGACCTGATGCTGAGCGGCGAAAATGATGCCAACAATGCGATTGTCTCCATCAATGCCGGCGCTGGCGGCACAGAGGCACAGGATTGGGCAGAGATGCTTTACCGGATGTATTTGCGATGGGTCGAACGCAGAGGATTTAAAATCGAACTCATCGATTTTCAGCCGGGCGATGAAGCCGGAATCAAAAGCGTGACCTTCACGGCCAGCGGCCCCTACGCATATGGTTATTTAAAAGCCGAAGTCGGAATCCACCGGCTGGTCCGTATCTCGCCGTTCAATGCCAGCGGAAAGCGCCATACATCGTTTGCAGCGGTATTTGTATACCCGGAACTCGACGAGGAAATCGTTATCGACATTGAAGAAAAGGATCTTCGAATCGATGTTTTCAGGGCCAGCGGGGCCGGGGGACAGCACGTCAACAAGACCAGCAGTGCGATACGCATCACCCATCTGCCCACAGGAATCGTGGTTCAGTGCCAGCAGGAAAAGTCCCAGCACCGAAACAAGGATCTTGCAATGAAAGTACTCAACGCCCGGCTGTATCAGCATGAAAAGCAAAAGCAGGACGACAAGATGCAACAGATCCATGACAGCAAATCCGATATCGCCTGGGGCAATCAGATTCGTTCCTATGTTCTTCACCCCTATCAGATGGCCAAAGACCATCGCACCAATATCGAAATCGGAAACGTCAATGCGGTTTTAGACGGCGCCATTGATCCTTTTATTGAGGGAATGCTGCTGTCGGGAAAACACTGAATGGATTACATCGAAATTATCAAAGCCTGTTACCGACCGGATTCCCGGTCGTATGCGTTGCTGACAGACCACGGGCAGCATGTTGCCGAAAAAGCGCTTGAAGCCGCCGCCAATGTGAGATACCTCAATCCGGATCTTGGGTTTATCAAGGAAGCCGCCTTTCTTCACGATATCGGCATCTGCTTCACCGATGCACCCTCGCTTGGCTGCTCCGGAGACCACCCCTATATCTGTCACGGTTATCTGGGCAGAATGTTTCTGGAAAGCAGGGGCCTTTTCCGCCACGCTCTCGTCTGTGAACGTCATATCGGCACCGGCCTGTCGGCCAGAGATATCAGGAAGCAGAAACTTCCGCTGCCGGACCGGGACATGATGCCGCTGTCCATCGAGGAGCAGATTGTCTGCTACGCAGATAATTTCTTTTCCAAAGACGGACAGCTGCCGGCAAGAGAAAAATCCGTTATGGAAATCATTGCAGGTCTTGAGCGCTTCGGCCCTGAAAAAGTCGAAACGTTTCTGTCGTGGGTGGCGCTTTTCGGATAACACGACACCCCTGGCGCTTTCCGCGATAGCCTTCAGATCCTGACTGCTGAACTTGTTCATAAAAAAACCGGCCGGATTCCATGATGAATCCAGCCGGTTTTTTTATCTATATCGGGTTACAAACGGCGGTATTGGTTACCAGCCGCGTGCGAGATAATCATCGATGGAGTCAGCCGCGCCACGACCGGCACCCATGGCCAGAATAACGGTTGCGGCACCGGTAACGATGTCGCCGCCGGCCCAGACACCTTTCATGGTGGTCTTTCCGGTCACAAGGTCAGCGTTGATATAACCCCACTTGTTCAATCCAAGCGCCGGGGTAGACCGCGTCAGCAGCGGGTTGGGTCCGGCACCGACAGCGATGATAACCAGGTCACATTCAATGGTGAACTCGGAACCCGGAATCGGTATCGGACGACGCCTGCCGGATGCATCAGGTTCGCCCAGCTCCATCACAAGGCCTTCCATTGAAGTCAAACGACCTTTTTCATCCCCCATGAACTGGGTCGGCGCTGTCAGGAAATGGAATTTCACGCCTTCTTCTTCAGCATGGTGAACTTCAGCAGCCCTTGCCGGAAGCTCTGTTTTGGAACGGCGATATACGATAGTGGATTCCTCAGCACCCAGACGAAGAGCGGTTCTGGCCGAATCCATGGCCACGTTTCCGCCGCCCAGCGTGACAACCTTTTTCCCTCGGATGATCGGAGTGTCATATTCCGGGAACCGATAGGCTTTCATCAGGTTGGACCGGGTCAGGTACTCATTGGCAGACATGATACCGATCAGATTCTCGCCGGGAAGGTTGAGGAAAGTCGGCAGACCTGCGCCAACGCCCAGATAAATTGCGTCATATCCCTGCTCAAAGAGTTCTTCCAGACTGACGGTTCTGCCAACTACCGCATCACACTGAACGTCAACGCCCAGGGCACTGAGTCCGTCCACTTCTGAAAAAACGATTTCTTTGGGAAGCCTGAACTCAGGAATTCCATAAACCAGAACGCCGCCGGGTTTATGAAAGGCTTCAAACAATGTAACCGCGTGGCCCTTGAGAATAAGGTCAGCGGCAACGGTCAACCCTGAAGGACCGGAACCGACAACGGCAATTTTCTTTCCGGTAGCCGCAGCTTTCGCAGGCTTCGTAGCCAGGCGATTCTTTCGTTCATAATCTGCGACAAAACGCTCCAGGTTACCGATGGCAACCGGGGCACCCTTTTTGCCGAGGATGCACAGACCTTCACACTGCAGCTCCTGGGGACAAACACGTCCGCAAACGGCCGGCAGGGCGTTCTTTTCCCAGATCTTGCTGATGGATTCGGTAAATTTTCCTTCTTTAATCAACCCGATAAAACCGGGAATATCAACACCCACCGGGCAGCCTTCCACGCAAGCCGGTTTTTTACACTGCAGACATCTTTCAGCCTCTTTCATAGCCGTTTCCGGGCTCTGACCCGTGGGAACTTCTTCAAAATTCCTTGCGCGTACCTTTGGATCCTGCTCCGGCATGGGCTGTCTGAGTATCGCTTCTTGTTTAGCCATAATATCCTCCGAAAAACGTATCTGTTTAAATCATTAATGAACAATTCATTTAAATAAACTGTCTATAATCTTTCGCCTCAAATTTGCCGGAATTATGCAAGACGGCAATATTCATCCATACACTTTTTTTCTTCCGGAAAATAGGATGCAAGACGTTTGAACAGCTCATCATAGTCAACCTGATGGCCATCGAATTCGGGACCGTCAACGCATGCAAATTTGGTTTTGCCGCCGACCGTCACGCGGCAACCGCCGCACATCCCGGTTCCATCAACCATGATCGGATTCAGGCTGACCATGGTCGGCACATTGTATTTTTTTGTCATCAATGAGCAAAATTTCATCATCGGGACAGGACCGATGGCCACACAAAGTTTAATGTCCTTGTTGTTTTCCAGAACGTCCTTCAGCTGCTCGGTTACAAAACCGGGATGGCCGTAGGAACCATCATCCGTACAAACGCGAAGATCATGGGATGCGGCTTTCATCTTTTCTTCCAGGATCAACAGATTCTTGCTCTTTGCGCCGATAATGCAGGTTACATCGTTGCCGATTTCCTTGAGACCTCGGGTAATGGGGTGCAGTACAGCCACACCGGTACCACCGCCAACGCACACGACCTTGCCCAGTTTTTCGAGATGGGTCGGTTTTCCCAGAGGACCGATGATGTCCAGATAGCCTTCGCCGACTTTCATGTCCCTGAACAGCGCAGTGGATTTTCCAACCACCATGTAAACAATCGTGATGGTCCCTTTTTCAGGGTCAGAATCTGCCATCGTCAAAGGAATGCGCTCGCCGGTTTCATTGGCTCTCAGGATTACAAACTGGCCGGGCTGTGCCTTCTTCGCGATCAAAGGGGCTTCGATTTCGTTCAGAATTATAGTACCTTCTGCCATTTCTTGCCGATTTACAATTTTAAACATGTCTAACCTCCGGAGTATAATTAATATACTATGTTAAAAATACCTGCAGTACTTCTCCTAGACAGGAATTATCCTTTTTTGATCTCCTCCTATGATATTTACTGATAAGTTGTTATTAACTGATAACTTGTTGCATTACCAATCAAACGATATTTAGTCAACCCCAAATACGATATTTAGTCAACCCCAAATATTGATATTATAGGAATTCAATGTTAAACCCCGTATGCCGGATGCGGACCCTTTGGCTTTCTCGACAGGTTAGATACTGATGGAAAACCCATCAGTATCATTCAATATCAGGAAGACAACCGCCCGGAACGTATAAAGACGGGCCTTACCGGCAGATTCGGATTTCAACTTTTAATGAATAATATTCATTAAATCGGGTTAAATGAACTATTGTTTATTCTAAAACAAGTTATGCTGTTCAAAAAAAAAGATGGGGCCTTTAACTGAATCCCATGAAGTATTTTGAGAATCAACGCTTGAATCTAACGGTTATGGGAAAAACAGCCATTTCAGGCCCGCTGCCAAATTTCATGGCACCTGAGCCAGCGTTCATAATATACTGATATCGAATAACATTCTTAAAATAAATCGCATATGAAACGCAAGGCGATAGCCGGGTTTCGTTTCCCGGGCTCCGTACGGAAACTCCTGCTGAAGTATGCTTGCTCACTTGTATTAACAAGTACAATGGGGCATCAGGAGGTCTTTTAGATATTACTCTGTCGCTGGAGTCTGAAATTAATGAAAAGCAGGACTTGATCATAACTGCGGCTGCAATGTCACGGAGTCCGTCCCGCCCGTTGCCGGCTTCTCCAGCACGATACGGGGGGATGCCGGGGCCATGTCGTACGCCGGCAACGGCCGGGACTTCGAAACTACACGTAAGAGAATATGGCCGCAGTTATGATCAAGCCCTGCTTTTCAATAATACGATTGCCGTATGGACAACCCTGTATCGCATCCTTATGTTATGATGCCAGAAACCGGCATTCCGGAGCCAGGAAACTGGCAATTTGCGCCGGCCCTTAGGGCTCACTCAAAAATAACTTCCCATTTTAAGCGCCGATGCATCCTGCCTGGCTGCGTTACGAAAGCTCGGAATATGCTTGATATTCCTGCACTTTCGTGTCTTGCCAGACAGGCGCCTCAACATTTAAAATTGCGAACTTATTTCTGAGCGAGCCCTTAATAATAAAGGAATCAAGTCATGCTGACACTATTTGAAAGCCACTGCCACATAGATGACCCCGTATTTGACGAAGACATTGACCTGGTCATCCAGCGCGCAAAGGACAGCGGCATAAACGCGATGATGATAGTCGGGGTCAACACGGATTCTTCGAAGAAGGCAGTATCCATAGCAGAATCCCGATCCGATATTTACGCTTCGGTTGGCCTGCATCCCCATGAGACAAATAACTGTTCGGAGACCGTCATAGACGAACTCAAACACCTGGCAGCGAGTCCGAAGGTTCGCGCCTGGGGAGAAATCGGACTGGACTTTAACCGGATGCATTCGCCCGAAGCCGTTCAGGAGAAATGGCTGGTCCGTCAGCTTGACACAGCGGGGACATTAAATCTGCCAGTCATATTTCATGAAAGAGAGAGCCGGGGACGGCTTCTGGATATTCTCAAGACTCACGAACACCGCATCAGAGGGGTTATCCACTGTTTCAGCGGCAATGAAGCCGAATTAAACCAATATCTGGACATGGGACTGTACATCGGCATAACCGGAATCATCACCCTCTGTTCCCGCGGCATGGATTTGCGGCGGTTGGCCCCCATGATACCCGCGGAAAGACTTTTGATTGAAACCGACTCTCCCTATCTGACCCCCACGCCCGAACGAAACCGAACCCGGAGAAACGAGCCCGCCTTTGTCAGGCGGGTTCTACTAAAGCTTGCTGAGGTCAGAGACGAAGATCCGGAATATCTTTCAGAGGTGATATGGGCGAACAGTTGCAGATTATTCGGTATCCCCCGGCCCTGATCATTCGGGGAAGGCTTCCGATTAACACAGAAAGGCAGTTTCCAGCTTAACCCTACAACGATACTTAAAAATTAACATGCTGTTTTTAATTAAACGCCATAGACATTAAGAACAGAACCCCTTGAAATTAAAGGGCTCTAAAAAACAAGTCGCGTTGCAGGGTTAATGGTAATCGATTGACACCGTATTTAGCCGGTGATATGTATTAACATCAATTTGATGGCTGCTAAATGTCCATAGGCATGCTTACAGCTGAAAAAATTCTCTGGCGCTTTTGTTCTGATTATCGGCATATAATGGAAAACGAATGCGTACGGCCAGCTTCCTGGCAGGTTATGCCCGATCAGGTCGTCACTATTTCATTTTCCCAGAGTAATTTTATTATGAACCTGGTAAAAAAACAGGTATGAGACAGGAGGAGTTTATGTTTGGAATCGGAATGCCGGAACTTATCATCATACTGGTTATCATCCTGATCATTTTTGGTGCAGGCAAACTGCCCGAAATCGGATCCGGTATCGGAAAAGGCATAAAAAATTTCAAAAAAGCGACCAAAGAAATAAATGAGGATGAAGACGAAAAAAAGATTTCAGACAAAAAGGATGCCTGACGACCGTTCTCTTTAATCGTATCGTAATATCTGATATTCGTTTCCGTTTTCCGCGCTGCAGTTATGGGGCAGTTTTCCGCCCCATAATGACATATGAATCGCATGAAAGGCAGCCATTACAAGCCGGATGCTAAAACGGTTACAAATACCTTTTAACTCTATCGAGCGCGTGAGTGAATAGATTTATCCAATAGCCCTGCTATATATTATATATATGTAATGTTAAATGGTTATTGAAGAATACTTATCTTCAATAAATGTAAAATTTATTGTAACTATTATATATTATCAAAATCCAATTTTTTACATTTCAGCCATGGCCAGCCCTGACGCCTTCTCACGGATGTTTCCCCTGTCTACTCTAATATCGCAGTAATATTCGTAGTCTATCCTGCCAGCCACAGGTAAAAACTTTTATCCAGACACATTAGGTCTCCTTCTCCCACACCTCACCAGTCTTTGATTCCCGGTATAAGGGAATACATGGCTCCGGGGGTTCGATTATCCATCTGTTTATTCACACAGCCCCCATTTGCAGCAAATACACCTGCTCTTTATTATTTGACGCCTAAGGCTTTATAGACAGCATCCACAGGGTCTGAATAAAAACTCGTCTGGAATTTGGCAAACAGTTCCCCGGGGATGGTTGGGATATCTCCCACACTGCTCATGGGAATCAGGATTTTTTTTGCACCCGCGTCAAATCCGGTTTGCAGCTTTTCTGCGAGATTTGATGCTTTTTCAATGGTTCCACCCAGGCTCATATTTCCCAAAACGATCATCTGACTTTGGATGGATCTACCCATCAGCCCGGAACATAAGGAGATAAAACTGCACAGGGTCAGATCAGAAGCAGGGCCGGTGCTTTGCATTTCAACAATATGAAGGTGATAATCATGATCGCCGACTTTGGACATGGAACTGACCCTTGCCATGTTAGCCTTAAAATAGTCATAGGCAATTTTGATGGCCTCTTTGGTCTTTGTGTCGGTTCCAGAGCCTGAAATCGATAATTTGCCATTGCCCGCTGTCACCTGAAGTTCCAATCGGTATAAACCGGGATGTCCGGAGGTTCCGAGCTTTACCGTATGCATCGTTCCAGGATTCATGGGGCCTTCAGGGATGAGTGTCCCTCCGCCCTGCTCAAGAACACTGACAAACTTTTCTTCCAGGGTTTCATTATCGATGTAGCTGAAATGCACATCATAAAATTCCATGCCCCCGATCTTTTTCAGCTGTTCTTTAACACGCCTCCTGCTTTCCAAGCCATAAACGAGGCAGCGTTCAACCGCATCTTTATCAAAATCGCCATGGGGATATATGATTTTTAAAAGTCCGGACACTGTTTTTCGAACGGCAATGATATCTCTCTGATTCAGGTTGTTTCCCATTTTAAAATATCGATCAATGGCATCTGAAAAGCTTCTTTTCCGCATTTCCCTTAAGAATTCAGCAAGAAAATCAACAATCAATCCATACTGGTTGGTGAGAAATCCGGGTCTCATCTTGGGGATTTCCCAGCCCGGAACATAGGCATGCATCCGGTCGAAAAAAGCAGCATCAATCATTTCTTCAGGGAAAGGCGCAAAAAGATGACTGGTTTTAACGAGCATATCCACACTTTGGTTGATGTTGCCCACAAAGACCATGGCAGCATTGGCATTAACTTCATCCCTTCCCCGGGAAAAAGAACCGGATGCCATAAAATCCTTCATGATCTGTATGCCGTCTTTATCTTTAAACCGGATGCCGGCAACCTCATCAAATGCCACCGTGTCCCATACCCCCACAAGACCGACTTTCCGACTGCTCATATTGTAAAACAGGTTTGCCACCGTTGTCTGGCCGCCGGACACCAGTATCGAATTGGGACTGATTTCTTTGTAAATATGACTTTTACCCGTTCCCCTGGGTCCCAGTTCGCACAGGTTATAATTATTTTCAACCAGCGGGATCAACCGTGACAGAAAATGCCATTTAACACGCGTCTCAAAAAGAGTCGGTTCAAGTCCGGTTGATCTTAAGATCATGTCGATCCATTGTTCTTCAGAAAATTGCTTCCGCCCTTCAAAAATCAAGTTCATATCAAGATTGGGCATTTGAATGGGTTTGAGCTCTGATATAAGAAAGGGGGAATCCTTTGACCCTTCCTCATAATAATATTGAAGATTTAAAATACACCAGATGCCTCCCACCAGGAGTTTTTCATATCGTTTTACAATATCACTGGAGACTTCAAGTCCCTTGACCCCGAGGTTGGAAAGCATGCCTTCATAGACATCTCGTCTTTCATTGAGCTTTACCGTCACCTTATCAATGATTTTATAGCTGCCGAGTTCTTTAATTTTGGATTTGACCTTTTCGGCCTCATCCGGGCGGACATAATTATCTGACAGAATCTGCTTTACTGTTTTAAGCCCTTCCTGTATCACCGCTTCATCTTCAACCGCACAATACATCCCCAGGAGGTATTCCAACACATAAACAGGGACATTGGCGCCCTCCTTGAGAAGTTTGGTCAGATCTTTTCGTACCACACGGCCTGCAAAATGCGTATTTAACAATACATCAATACTGACATCGCCTGTTTCCATAAATCCACCTAAAAATCGTTTGCAAATGCAATATCTATCATGAACGGCAGTCTGTCATATTCTGTCTCATCCTCGGCATTGCGAAGCACCAGGGCATATTCTTTTTTATTGTCAAAGGGTCCTGATTTTAAAGATAGCCTGACTGTTTTTTTACGTTCATCCATGGATGAAGAACTGCTGTCAAAGGTGAGGGTCTCTTCTTTGCTGACAATATCGTTTCCGTCCCGCAAAGATACTTTTAAGGTCCTGGGTTTCATGCGCTGGGAAACGGCATCGGTCTGTATGAATTCAAATCTGGGGATATTGGTCACGATCTTTTTAGAGGATCCCAGTAAAGAAACACCCACCATGCCCACCTGGGATTTCTCCTTATGGATTCCCTTCATTTCAGATACCGTTATCACCGGTATGGTGATTTCCTGGAGCATGGCCCCGCCATGGAAAAACTTTGCTCCCCCCACAAAATTGAACCGGTTGGTTCCCCCTGGCAGCCAGAACTTCATATCTGTAATCGTATTGGCGGTCTGTTTAGTGCTGCCGACAAATACCTTATCAGATTTTCCAAGGGTTGCTCCCAGAATGAATCGTTTATGCTTTTTAACCGCACCGTTGGGTTCCGGCTCCAGGATACTTTTGTCCAAGGCCGCCAGATCTTTTTCCTGATAAATAAAACCATGATCTGCGGTGATAATGACCCGGGAGCCATTCAGGCGGTCAATGATAAGCCCCACAAGCGCTGTCAGCTCATCAATGGCAGTTCTTACGGCCTCAAAGGTCTTATCTTCTGAAACGGCCTTGTCTCCAACAGCATCAATATGATCATGATAAATATAAACGACCCTGTGGGGTTTTACAAACTCCCGGCCCTTGTCTTTGCTCATGGCTGACAGATCTGATGCTTTAACGGCTGTTCCGTTAACATTATTTAGAATGGCCGCACGCTGATCAAATGAACCGGTTGCTTTCCCGTCAAGTAATGGACTTATTGAATCCTCTTTAAATGACAAGGATTCATATGGCAGCGTTGATGCCATACCCAGGGCTGTAAAACTCGGCAAAACGCCAAGCATGGGCTCAATCTCAGCCTGAAGCCGATACTTGCCATTGATCTGGTCTGTCATCTCTTTTCCTGCTTCATAACGAAAGGCATCGCTGACAATGACAAATATCCTGTTTCTATCGGACCTGGCCAATACAGGCCTTATCTTTTCCTTAAAAAAATTATATTGATT
Organism: Desulfobacterales bacterium; assembly: GCA_028704555.1. NCBI lineage: Bacteria > Pseudomonadati > Thermodesulfobacteriota > Desulfobacteria > Desulfobacterales > Desulfobacterales bacterium. The sequence continues at coordinate 21,811 of JAQWFD010000016.1, read as the reverse complement.
ATCAATCCCCTTCAAATGCCAGTGGTCAAGCAGACCCGGTGCAATCAAATCAGAATCAGATCCGAGGAAATCACCCCATTTAATGGAAAGCTGTTCCAGGAACCAGCCACTGTAACAATCTTCCACACAGGATCTAAGCTGTTTCAACACATCCCATCCACCCTGTTCCGCCTCATTGGCAAGTTCATTGAAGATTCGATGGTATTGATCAAAAAGAAAAAGTTCCCGGGTATACGCCGCAAACATGTCGTCGGCACGCTTGTAATTAAATCCACCGTCATATTTTTTTCTCAGCTCAAACAGCTTTATGGCTGTTTCCAACGCTTGACAGGCGGATTTATAGAGGTTTTTTTCAGGATCATCCTCAAAAATAGAATTTGCCCAATATCCATCCAGCCGTTTTTTAATGGCATCCTGGATGGTTAAAAAATCCTTATCAAAAGAAGCCCGATGAAAACGATCAATGATCTGATCCCTGAATGAACTGATAACTCTTTGTTCCACATCTTCAAAAGTGAAGACTTCCAGAAGATTTTCAATTTCCAGGCAGGAGATCGCCTGGGCGATATTCAGTCGTTTAGAGATAGCCTTAGAGATCCGGTTGAAATTTTTACAATAAAGGGTATGGGTCTGCCACTGGTTTAAAAAGACCGATGCGTTCATCGCTTTAGACGTTCCTGAAATCCTGAAATGTGCAAGGGAAACCGGCAGATCATTTTTAAGATGGTTTGAAAAATCAGTGACAAAAATTCTGATCAAAAGATCCATCAAACCCGGTGATGATTCATTGACGTATCCAAAGGTTTGCACCATGAATTTCCAAAATGAAGGGGTAAGTCCAAAGGCATCAATCTCCTTCCATGGCTTTGATTCCATTGTTTCATCAAATTGGCCGTCCATGCAGAAAGAGGCCATCAATTTCATGAGAATGGCAAAAGGTTCAGGCTGGTCAGCCCGTACAAGAACGGTGATCATCTTAAGATCCATATCATCTTCCCGATCTTGCAGTTCAACCCATTTTTTTAATCGGTCAAGCCGGTCCCGGCTTCTGAAAAACGCCCTTCGTTCTTTAATAAAAGGCCTCATGCTCTGGTTTTCCAGACCCAGCTCCTTAATCAGGATCGACGCCCGGTCAGCATGGAAAAGATAGGCGTATAATTTAATATCAAAAAGCCAGTCTCTTTCCGGCGCGGGTTCATAGTACGGGGCATAAAGAATAAATCGTCCATTAACATCCCCGATCTCAAGCCTTATTTTTAAATCAAGGGCGCAGGTCTCATCAAGCCTTAAGAGAGTAACTCCTTCCACTTCTATTGACGGCAAACTCTCTTCAAATTCCTTTTCCCCGTCATACCAGAAAACGAGTCGTTTCTTCTCTTCTTTAAAAATCCGTGTCAGGGTCTGGTTGAGCTGTTTTATATCCATGATTTTCCTGTTAAAAATATTCATCATAATCTGCGTAATCTGTGGAAAAAAATTATCCGCAGATTACGCAGATTTTCGCAGATTAAAGAAAAGATAGATTCCGGGGTTAGGGCCTCGGAAGGAATAAAATCCACAAAGATTGCGAAGGATTTTCGGAGTCTCGCACACTCGCTTACCTGTTCGTCTTCAAGGCGTATCAAAGAGTGCATGCTTGTTGCATGTGCTTTTTGATGCAACGCAGAAGGCGGGCAAAAAGACAAGCAAGATTGTGGATTTAATTTGTTCCGAGGCCCTTAGCCCTTTCCGCTGTCATCTGTGGATAGCAATCCCTGTCCCTTTGCCGTGAGCCGGTATTTTTGCGTTGGGCTTTTGGGAGAATCCGGTTGCGTCATTTCAATCAAATTCATCGCAAGTGCCGGTTCAAGATAAATACGGGAAAAATTCACTCGATCTTTTAATTGTAAGGCTTGCATAAGCTGTGATCGGCTTATTTCTCCTTCCATTTTTTCCAGCAGCCGGGTTACTTGTTGGGTTACTTGTTGGGTTACTTGTTGGGTTGCCGGCTGGGTCTGAATACGTACCTGCTCGGCCAGATGAACAATAAACCTGACCCTCATTCCTAATTCCACAATCTGAGGTTCCGGCAGTCCCAGTTCTTGAGCCTGTTTGAACATGCGGGGCACACCGGTTCCCCATTGCTCAATCAGATTCATCTCCCGAAAAAGACGGGCAATAACCGGGTTCCTGATTCTTGATATACCTTCTTTCATATCTTTGATGGTCATGCCGGGCAGAAGAATTCCGGGATTTTCAATTTCAATGCGGTCATCAAAAAAGGAAATCCGGATGGGAGCCCCCCGCTGGGAGTAGTCTGCATGAACCAGGGCATTAATGACAGCTTCACGCAAAATACCCAGGGGAATGCTCCAGACATCTTTACGCCTGACCTCTGAAAAATCGGCCCCGCGCATGGCATGCTTCTTCAGAAACAGCATGATACTGTCAACCGCCTGGGGAAGAGGGTCGTAAATCTCAATGTGATCAAAAATATCTGCCTTGTCTCGACCGGTAAACCGTCCGCACTGCACCCATACATCAGAAAAATAATATCTGCGATCCCTGCCAAATAAAATGATGGCCCCTTTTGAAGGAACCAGCCTCCCCTGGTGGGGTACAAGCAACTTGAGTGTTCTGAGTTCTCTCTCACCCATGGGAGATTTTTCACGGGCACTTTGGGCAATGGCCCGGGTATCTATATCATCAATGGAAAGCTCAGGCATTGGCATCTCGTCAAATGCCACTCCCTCCACTGACCGGCGAAGCTCTGCAATCAGCTCCTGGTCAGCCTGGCGGTTGGTTGAACCCAGCCGGACATAAACGCCGGTTTCCCCACCTTCGGAACGCAGAAAATGGGGGCGGGAACTGCTGAGAAAAACTTCGGCAATTAAAAGGGTTTTATCCTCAATGGTGATCATTTCGATGTTCGGCACAAGGCGGGGTGCAATGGAATCGGCGATCATGCTGCACAGCCGTTCCTCCTGTGACAGCGGGTCTTCAACCCCCAGCACCTGCCGGTCGTCACTGACACCGATAATCAGCCGTCCACCGGCAGTATTGGCAAATGCCACAAGTGCTTTCATCATTGGCTTGGGTGAAGACAGATCCCTTTTGAATTCAATTATTTTACCTTCAGGTTGTTCCAAAAGCCTATGGTAAAAGTTGCTCAATGTATCGCCTCCCTGAACCTTTTTGCTTTTGCAGCTTCAACACAGCCGACAACTGCTCTGCTGGCTTTACGTTCAATGATCATTTTTCCCCGGTGATTGCTTTTTTCTCTGCAAGAAGGTTCCCAAATTTTCCATAATTCACCTTTACCCCGTCATCCAGATCAAGGGAAATTTTCATGTCTGCAAAATGCCGCAGCTCATCATCAAAGGCTTTCAGTTCCATCTGCTTTTTCTTTAATAAATCGATTTCCTTTTGGATCTTTTTCTGGGCAGAGGCCGTTGTGGACGAATCCCTTTCATGGTCAAGATATTCAATCCGGGCGCTGATATTACCCTGGAGCGGGGTTACATAATTGGACCGAATTCTTGACAGGGTTGAATCATTATACCGATGCAGATAGACAAGGCATTCAAACGCCTTTTGCCTGCCGCTTGAAAACAGCCAGTAGATGGGTCGTTTCTTGTATGTTTTCATGTGGTCTTTAAAGAATGTGGTGCTCAGGTATCGCCTGATGGTATCCGCCGGTGATTCGCTGCCCTTGGGGTTCAGAGTGTCTGCAATAAATTTCAGGTTTTCATCAAGGGTTTCTGGGGGCCAGGCTGTTTTAATAAAGTCAACAAATCGCCGGGCTGCATCATCCTCGAACCACTCCATATCCATGATCGGGATAATGCCGTCATCATCGGCAGGAAAGGTTTTATATTTTGATGGATCAAACCCTTTGTTGCCGCTGTGGGCATAAATCAAGCCGGGTTCATCCAGGCTGTATCTTCCCATCATGCAGCCGATGGCGTAGGAGATCAGCTCTTTCATGGTGTCGGTGAGAAGGAGGGTTTCGTATTCTTCTTCTGTTTTTCCTTTTCCATAGCGGTAATGGGGGTTGCAGGTCAGGGTGATTTCGTTAAGCGGAACGTCTGGGGTGAGTTCATCCTTAAGGCCATAGGCTTCGATGAAGATGCGGTTGTTTTCTTCTTCGAGTTGTAGCATTTCGGATATTTGTTCTTGCCAATGAATACAAAGTTTAGTGTAAATATGTTTCAATCCTGCCAGATGGATTTCTGCATGAAAAAAAGGATGGCTATTATAACTCCATGAGGTTTCGTTAGAATTCCAATCGGTTTTCGAAATTTCAATCATTTGATTGATAGGATCATACATATCGCCTGGAATCTTTTTTACTATAGGCAAGGAGGCGATATTGCCTATCTGATAATGCAATGTTGGATTTAATAATTTTAATAAAAAATTGGAAATTTTTGAATTCAGAAAAGCTAAACTTGTTTTTATATTTAATTCATTCCCAAATGCACAGGGACCTGAATTATCGTGAATAGCACCTTCCCCTGAAAATCTTGCACTAAATTGAGATGATGTTACATCTGACCAAGTTAAACAGTTCTCACGAAAATATTTTTCATTTCGTATTGTACTTCCTTTGAATTCTCGGATATCTGCACCATCATTGTGCCAATTAACAACATAATTGTTATTTCCAAACCATTTTCTGAAGGGACCACCTTTATTGAACCGATACCAATATTTTGATACATCAATTTCGTCTTTTATGAAGGGGAAATTGATGCTAACGATAGAAGGTTCGAACCAAAATCTTAAAAACAAATCATTTTTACCTGTATCAATTCCTTTTTTAGGCGGTGTAAAATCTATTAAAGACATATTTTCTGAAAAGCTTTGAATTGTTTTTTCGCTCACCCAATACGCAATCGGACTGCCAGGGATTTTCATAAAATCTGCAGCAGAAGCATTAAAGAACCAACCACAGGCTGGATTTTGAATCGCTTCCAGTGCTTTTGGCCCCTGATTATTTGCTCCCCGAAAATCTGATAACCGTACATAACCACCTTTGTAATTAAGCATATGAGCGTTTTCAATCGTAAAGGTGCAGATAGGAACAGTTGCCCCCTCAAAGCCTGAGTATTCAAGCTGAACAAGAGATGTGAAAGTTTTCTGATTAATCAAGAATTTACGCAGTTTTTCATAAGAGGAGATAAACATCCAAACGAAAGGTGACATAAAACCAAGTTGACCTTTTGGCAGTGTGAATTTTGTATTCCGGACAATAAAGGCAGAAAACAGATCAGTTCTTACATCTGTATAGTTAATCTTGAGGAAGTCATTTATTTTTGGATTCATCCCCTTCCCACCCATATAAGGCGGATTGGCAACCACACAATCATATTTTTTTGCCAGAAATTTTGCCTGGTTTACAACCGGTCTCAAGCTTTGCAGCTCTTCTCTGGCAATAAAACCAAAAAGATCATCGCCATTGATTTGATCGGACTCTATAATGGATTGGATATCATCTAATTGGCCAGCCAGTTCCTCCGGGATCGTTATCAACGAACCAAAGGTTTTTCCATGTTCAAACAGATCAACCAGCGCCTGAATTGATTTTGCGGCAGAATTTTCCCCCGCCCTTTTTGAGACCGCATCTAAGAGCTTGCCCTTATCCATTCCTTTGGTTTCAACAATGGATATAATATTCAACTTCAGGTCATCCCGGCTAAACAGACGTCGGTCATCGTTTCTTGCCCTCATTAAAACGGCAAAGCCGGCAAGCTGGGCCGCCCGATCGTCAATATCAAGGCCATAAAGATTTTTTCCAAGGATCAGGCCGGGAATATCCCGGGTTCTGTAGCCCCTTTCAAGATAGATCTCTTTTAAGATATCATAGGCTTCCACCAGGATGTGGCCGGAACCACAGGCAGGATCTAAAAAGGTTAACGCTTCAGGATTTAACTCCCTCGGAGTTGTGGCATCAATCTCTTTCTGGACTTCAGGCACCTGTTCTGCCGGTTCAATATAATACGCCATCTTCTCTTTTAAGGAAGATTCCGGGTAGGTTGCCATCCACATCCGCCCCAGGGTGTTCTGGACCATGTATTTCACAATCCAGTTGGGGGTGAAGAGCTGGGTGGCAGCGGGGATATCTTCGCTTTTAACCACCTTCCCGATGACCTCATCTTTCTTCTCAGCGATATAAAACTGATAAATCCAGCCGATGATTTCAACATCATCCCAAAGGGCTTCATCAATTTCAGTGACCATCTTTCTGACAGGAGAATTTGAGTGCAAAAGATTGTCCGGCAACAGCAGTTCAGCCTCATTGTCAATTTTTTCAAATAAAAAAGGCATGGCCTTGTGAAGGGCGTTGCACTGGGCAATGATCAGCATCCGGTAAAGTTCGTTGTCTTGATCTCCGGCAAGCCTGAGTTCAACCACCCGTTCCCTGTCAAGGCCCGGCAGGTCAACATCGGTTGCATGTTCCAGTATTTCAGGGATGTCAGAACCATTGGGGTTGCTTAAAACCCTGAATCCATGATCCAGAAAGCCGTGAAGCTCCATATAACGGATGGCCACAAACCGGTTAAACCAGGTATAGGCACTCGACCGAACGAACATTTCAAACCCCGATTGTTTTAACCGGCTGACAAGTTTCTCCCTGAGTTTACCTGCTTTTTTAGAAAAGGCCCGGGCGCCAATGATGGCCACATCGCCCTTGAATTCAAGGGGATCAATATCATCATCTCCGTGGATACCAAACCGTGCAGCTCTTTCCATCACCGCTTTTATAAAATCGGTTCTTGCTTTGGGTGCATATGCTTTAATTTGTGCTGTGTTCATAGATTGCCTTTGATCGTCCCGATTAGAGAACCCGAATCCGGAGATTGTCTTTGATGGCGTTGAGCAACTCGACTTTCACCTTTTCAATAAAAACAGCCACATCTTCTTCAGTATCAAGATATGCCTTGTGTTTGAAATTGGCAGGTTTTACGGTTACTGTCTTTTTTACCGGTGGTATCGGCTTGGTGTTGTTTTTATCCGGCACCATTACAGGGGTAAATTTTTCTTCAATGGCTTCTAAAGCCTCTTCAAACGCGTCCTGGGATTCATTCACACGGTAAGAAATATTGGGGATGCTGTATTCAGTTTCTATCTTTTTTTTAAAATTCTGAAGGGGAAAAAGGATTTTATTTTTAAAATCATTGTCTGCATCTTTTTCGCTTAATATTTCAGATACCTGCTTGACCTTGTTATCAATTTCATTGATGGCAGATTTTTGCCGTTCATCCACAAGTTTATCATTAAACTGCTCCACGGTTACAACCAGTGTGCGGACATCCTTAAGCATCTGATAGGGACGCTTTGCAGAAACAATCTCTTCCATCCGCTTCAAGGCCCTGTTCGCATCGACATCTTTTCCAATGGCAGATTTATTGGGCAGAAACCGTTTTAAGGCACGTTGCAATAGTTCCCAGGTCTGTTTCTGGTTATTATAAAAATCCTGCAGATCCAAAGCGTCTTCATGGGCTTCGAGGAGATCCTCCTTGTGCAGATTAAATTCTTTGATCATCTCAAATGCGTCATGGATATCAAGGATAGCGGCTGCAATTTTCAAGCATCCGTCAATCTCTTGTTTACCGGGATAAGTTCCTGTATCAGCCAGGGTCTTGTATTTATCCAGAGGAGCCGTCCATTTTTTCAGACCGGTTTTAATATATTGACCGATCTTTTCCTGGCCGTCCGGGGCAAGGGAACCAAATATCTCCTTGCCAAGATCTTTCGCCGTTTGAAGATCCCGGGTGGCCATCGTGTTTTTTTTGAAAATCTCGACAGTCTTCCATTGATTCGTTTTTGACAACAGAGAGATGGCCTCTTTGGGCTGAATCCTGACTTTGTCCTCGAACAGGCTGATGTTTCCGGCCATGAAGAGCTTTGCCACGAGGATCACAATCTGAAACGGAGGCCAGCCAAACGGCCGTTTTGAAAATTGTTTTACCAGTTCATCCAGAACAATCGTTTTATTGCTTGCGGTTTTCAGTTCAATAAAGGTTCTGATTTCTTTGATATCCTGGGTCTCTTCCCCGGCAAATTCAAAAGCCAGCTGTTCCTGGCCAATGTCATCGGACAGCAGGATCTGCCTGATCTCTTTTATGGGATCATCATGGACATGGGCCAGATAATCAAATTTACTGAATGTATTCAGAATCAGGTAGTCAAAGGCTTGATCAAGGGCTTTTGAGGTTGTGCCGGCATCTGTTTCAAGGGCTTTGCCCAGGGTGTAGAAGTCAGCATTGAGAATTAAATCATCCACCTTTGTGATGAGTCTTTCTCTTCTGCCCCGGTTATCATCTGCCCGGTCCCTTAATATCTGTTTCAAACGGGTTGATGCGGCTGCATCACTTTTATCCTTGATGTATTTGTCCGTCTGAATGTAGGTGCGTATTTCAGAAAAAAGATTTTGATCATTACCCAGTTTTATGAGAACCGTTCCTTCGTCATCCAGGCTGTGCAGGATACATTTACCGGCATTGTACACAGAATACTCATCATGCATGGGGCTTATGATCTCAAGGGCCAGCTCATCTTCCAGTTTCTTTCCCCAGGGTTTTTCATCACAGATCCGGTTAAAGGCATAGTCCCTTTTAAAGGGAATGTATTTGTGCCTGGATTTGTTTTTCAGGATATCTTCAAAAACAATATCCCCCAGAAGGTCGGTTTCTGCATGGGAAGAGATCTCAACGCTTTTTATTTCCCTGGAGACTTCACGTTCTTCATTGGTAAGGAAAAAATACAGGTCACCGTTGCGGCTGATAAGATTTTCTTTTTCAAGACGCACGAGCGATTCATCAATTTGCTGCTTCAGGATAATCCTGTCTGCATCCACCTGGTCAATACAAAGGGTTGCAAGGTTATCCAGATTGGGTTTGATGATGTCCACATAGCGAATTAAAAAAAGCGTCTGAAGAATATGAATGTCAAAGGGTGCATGTAATCCTTTATTCTCTTTGGCCTGTTCGATGCTCCTTTTAATAGAGGTGTCCAGAAAACTTTCGATACAGGGGAAAAATTCGTACAGGGGAACCAGTGCGCTGATCTCTTTGGAAGAGATATTCATGGCAGCCGATTGAAAGGCATCCAGCATCGACCTTTCTCCCCGGCTGAGATGGAGACCTGTGGCCCCTGCTTTTCTGATGGACTCAAATATCTTTTGAACCAGCTGAAAATGGTAGGGGGTGAAGGGATAATTATTTACAAACTCCTGCTCAGTAGAGAAGTTTTTCAACGTGGTGGTATCATGGGTGAAGCTGAGCTGATTCTTAAGGATATCCCCTTTTTGGGAAAAAAGATTTTTAAGCGCTTGTTTTGCGTCATCCTGCTTTTCAAGAAGACGTGCCTGGATGACTTCATCGGTATTGGCACTGGACAGGGAAAGCCTTGTGGTGAACCGGCCCTGGATTTTAGAAAAATCATTTGCCTTGGAGGATTTGATATCCCCTAACACCGCATCAATATCTTCCTGGGATGTGACCAGAACCCAGGCGCGACCCTGGCAAATCCTTCCCAGGTCTTCAACAATCGTCTGCAGGTTCAGCATCAGATGGGTATCACTGCCGATAAATTGCCCTATTTCATCCACCAGGAATATGATTCTGTGTTTTTTTGATTTTGTATCCAGATACTCCTTTACCCTTTTTGCAAATTGCTCGACGGTAAGATTAAAGTTATCCTCATATTTTTCAAACCAGTCCCGGGTGGCATCCGGGCTTTTATCCAGGACCCGGGACAAGGCTTCAACAATTTCATCTTGAAGAAGGGAATAGGCATCCCGTTCATTTTCCCATTCAGAGCCGTATATCTCCCTGAATTGGGTTTTAAACGCCTCATATTTGCCTTTTATGCTCAGATATCTTTCTATCTCGGCCAGGGGAAGAGAATTAGAACAAAAGCCCTGACTTTCATTGAACAGCCTCCAGAATACGGATAGAATAGTGGCCCTTCCGTCCGTTGCATCCGCCCGGCTGTCTATATTAAAGAGGATAATATCTGTATCAATGGCTGCCGTCCGCTTGATATCGGCTAAAAGCATGGGGTCTTTTATTTTGTCAGAAAAAAAATCAACCGCTTTTTTTTCAGAAGCGGTATCAGGAGAATAAGCGGCCCTGTTGCCTAAGAGATAGGAGAGAATTTTAATAAAGTGGGATTTTCCTGAACCAAAAAAACCGGATATCCAGACGGCCATCCTGCCTGCTGTTATCGGATCATCAGGATTGTCTGCTGCACCCAGGTAGGCGGACAGGAAGGTTCTTAAATGTCTGTCAAGCTCACGGGTAACAACATATTCATCAAGTTCCTGCCATATAACGGATTCATTGAGCTGATCTGCTTTTACCACCCCGTTTATGGGACGTGAGATGTTTTTTTTGAAAATATTTTGAATCCGCATTGCTGAATTTCCTTTAAAATAACGCGCTATCGCGCGGGCTACTAAAAGACCGCTATCGCTTGAGGAGCACTTCGTTTAAGGCAAAAGATAAGAAACAAAACGTTTTTTCTTATAACATCCTTATGCGTTGCTTACACCACCAATCGAAATGCCCTGTAATAATTAGCCTCTTTCAACTGGCCAAAGAGGCTGAGCCCCTGTCCGGTAAATACCCCGGGATAAAACATGACCAATGGCGTATCTTCCATTAAATGATGAAGATTATTCAGGAGATTATGACTTCTCAACATGGGATATGCACTTCCAACCCCCGATACCAGAATAAGATCCTGTTCATCCGGAAGGGCAAGATCAACAAACGCCTTTGCGATTTTTTTCGCATCCATCGGACCTTTCAGTGCTTTTAAAACGGCCGCATCCCCTTTTTTCATCTGAATATCCAAAACACGGTCAAGCAGGTTTCTGTTTTTAAGATACTGAATAATCAATTCAAACAGATTGATGTGCTTGAAATGCATGGCAGGTTTTCTTTTTGGAAGCTGTTTTAATATAAACTCAATATGCTCTCTGACTTCCAATTCAAATTCAGGGGGGTAATCAAAAATATAAAAACCGATTTCATTCCCAAGGCCGGAATTAGAGAGAAATTCATCGGATGTCAGTCGATCAAGAATTTTGTCCAGACGGGTTTTAAATGGTGCCATATGAAATCCTTATAAGGCTACGCAATTTTCATGCACTTTAATACATAGTCTTCGCTTTTTTTAACAAGATATTTTTCTATTTCCGGCGCCAGGGATACGGGAATTAATTTACAGGTCCTTGTACTTTCAATATATTTTGCCTCTGCAAGCATTCTGAACACAACCTGTTTTAACTTTGATCTTGTGGAGTCTTTCCACGTGTCAACCCGGGGGTCAATCTGAGAACAGGTATCAAGAAATTGATTCCAGTCACTGACGCTGATCTTTTTTGTAAAGGTCTGCCAGTGTTGCCGTAAAACTATATCCATAAAATCACCAACAAGACGGCTGCGTTTTATGGATGCCGCAAGCAGGGCCTGGGAAGTTATTTCGGATGAACCGTCATAAACAAGTTGCCACAAGTCTCTGTCCATGGTTGTAAGACGGCTTTTTATCAGACGTGCTTGTTTTTTTGCGGCTGCAGGACTTCTTTTCTGTAAGATATTTTCAAGAACAATTGCTTGATACCATCCATCAGAATCTACATTATCTAAAAGCAGGCGTGCAATTTTACGACTTTCTTCCATGAGCAGGGACCCTGCCACAATGTCACCGTTATAGATTTTATTTTCAAGGTTATTCATAAATGCCTTATCTCAATAAGTACAGTAAAATGGAAAAGAGCTATTACTCTTTAACATGCAGATTTATAGCATTCAAGGGGTATCAAGGGTGTGGTTCTTCATTCTTTTCATCAATTTGTTTTGCCAAATAGCCCCCAACAAAAAAAGGGTGTAAAGCCAAAGCGTTACACCCTCAAAGGTTACAAATCCAATAACAGTAACGGTTAAAATGGGATATCATCTTCCGGAGGCGTAGACCCGCCGGAACCGCCGCCCTGGGGAGCACCACCCTGCTGATAACCGGCATTCCCCTGGTAACCGTCACCCTGGGGAGCTCCGCCCCCCCGATATCCACCACCCTGGGGAGCTCCGCCGCCCTGGCTGTTCTGATAGCCGCCCTGCTGGTCGCCGCCACCGCCACCGCCGCCGCCCCCACTGATAAAGTTAAACTCCCTTACAATGATGTCGGTGGAGTAACGGATCGTCCCGTCCTTTTCATACTGGCTGTAAGTTATTTCCCCTTCAACATAGAGCTGGTTTCCCTTGTTCACATACTGGGCGATGAGCTCACCTGTCTTGCCAAAGGCAGTGCAGCGATGCCATTGGGTGACAGTCTGTCCGTCCTTCATCTTTTTTGAGGTTGCAAGGGAAAATTTACACACCGCAAGCCCGGAGGGGGTGTATGTCATTTCCGGATCTTTTCCAAGATTACCTAAAATAATCGCTTTGTTAACGCCAGCCATGATAAACTCCCGTTTATTTTGTTTTAATTAGTATCTGAACGAAAACCCCTTATGAAGTAAATTTTTAGCGTAACAAATTTACTTCATATAATGTAAAAATTTTTTTAGCCCAAAAAGAAAAAATTGAAATCTAATTTTTTTCTTGAACTTTATCCTTGGCTCTGCACAAGTTTGATGGTTTTTTGCCTAACAAATGCCCCCAATATCTGGATATTTCTGGCCAACACGGCCAATGCCACATATCACTTAAAACCATAAATACCGTGATCCGGGCAGCTGTCTGATGCTCCATGACATGATGATGAAGAATAAAGCCATACGGGTCTTCCAGGATGCAGGCCTTTAAACCCAACGCTTGAGGAACGCCCGCTTTGCCCTTGCTGATCCCTTCGGTATGTTCTTCAAAAAGGGAATTTAGTTGATTTTCGATCCCTTTTCTCATAGCATTTTTCCGTAAAGATTTTCCGGGCTTTACTCATTATGTCCGATTCTGCAAAATCGGTTATTTCGTTATTTGTTTATTTATTTCAACAAGTTATATGACGAATATAAGTAAAGCATGCAAGCCAAATCTGCATAAATTCGGAAAATCTTCATTATTTTTAAATATTACCAGGCTGAATACCGCCGGAAATACGCACGATGGGAAAACCGCCGTTTCCATAAAAAATATGTTTTATCAGCTGCAACCTGCAGCAGACAGCTTACCGGATACACTGCAGAAATAATAAACTGTCCGCAACATGCATTTTTTTAAAATTTATCCAAGATAGATACAGAAAATACAATATAATGTCAATTCCTGCCCATCAGCACAAAATTTACCGTAATTATGCCGCAGCATTCAACAATAAGGCCTGTGCGCCGAGCATCTGCACAGCAATGGGCACACCGGCATCCCCCGGATCGTGCTGGAAAAGCCGGCAATGGGCGGGACGGACCCCGTGACGTTATGGCCGCAGTTATGATCAAACCCTCTTTTTAATTCTGGATAATCTGCGTGTGCATCACAGTAAGCCCGTCAAAGAATGGGTTGAAGCGCATACAGATGAAATCGAACTTTTCTTTTTGCCGTCCTATTCACCAGAATTAAATCCGGACGAACACTTGAATTGTGACCTGAAGGCCGGGTTCATTCGGGTCCTCCGGCCAGGACGCAAGAGCCATTGGAAAAAAAACGATTTCCCATTTAAGGATGCTCCGGAAAAAGCCAAAAAGAGTGGCGAAATACTTCCACCATCCTAAAATAGCTCATGCAGCATAATTGGTTAATTTAATCGCCGGGTTAATAATAGCGGGCAGCTGTTCAGCGGGGCACGAGATATCCAACCGGCCTCCGGAGAAAAAAGTGTCAATTTCTCATACTATAAGTTTAAAACCAAATAACTGGCCGTAAAAGCCTTTCAGGCCAAGGCTTTTAGTGCTTTTTCTTGTATCACGGAAACCAATGGATGCTCAAGGTTTAAACGGAGTTTAAAAACAGCCTGGAAGTAAACGGGTTACAACGCCGTCTCAATTCTGACTTTTTACGAGACCGTCAGGACTTGTCTTTTTTTTAATAAAATTATAGCCTGATGAAATCAGGACAAAATTTAATGCTTAAGTTTTACTTATAAAGCCGGTTAAAAATCCTTACGGAACGACTCATTGAAGGGAGGATATGTTGAACACATACGATATGGTTCTGGTCGGCGGCGGTATTGTGGGGGTCTCCACGGCATGGCAGTTGAAGCAGCGGTATGCGGGTGCACGTATTCTGCTGATTGAAAAAGAGCCGGCCACGGCACACCATCAGACCGGCCACAACTCCGGGGTGATCCATGCGGGGGTGTATTACCAGCCCGGCAGCCTGAAGGCGGATTTCTGCAAACGCGGTGCAGCGCAAACCATTGAATTCTGCAAAGCGCACGGACTGCCGTTCGAGCAATGCGGAAAAATGCTGGTGGCCACCAATCCCCTTGAATATGAACGGATGGAATCGCTGGAAAAACGCTGCCTGCAAAACGGAATCGAGACCGAGCGTTTGTCTGAAAAAGCACTGAAAAGACGGGAGCCCAACATTAAAGGACTTGCCGCCGTTTTTGTGCCGGCTACCGGCATCACCGATTACCGGAAAATCACCGCGAAAATAGCCGATCTGTTGATCGCCTCCGGAGGGGAGATCAGAACCGGCTGCGAAGTCAGATCCCTTCGGGAGACACCCGACGGGGTCCAGGTTTATCTGGGGACAGAGAGTATTGAAACGAAATACCTTGTGGCCTGCGGCGGTTTAGGCGCAGACCGTCTGGCCGGGATGATGCACATCGGTATCGATTTTCAAATCATTCCCTTTCGCGGCGAGTACTACCGGCTGCCAGCCAGACACAACCGGATTGTCAATCACCTGATTTACCCCATACCCGATCCGGAACTGCCGTTTTTAGGCGTTCACCTGACGCGAATGATCGACGGTTCGGTAACCGTTGGTCCCAATGCGGTACTGGGCTGGAAGCGGGAGGGATACGGCCGCTTTAACCTGGATGTAAAAGATTGCGCGGAGATGTTTTCATTTCCGGGATTCTGGAAAGTCGTCCGGAACAACCTGAAATCCGGATGGTCCGAGTTCAGGGATTCCCTTTATAAACCCGGCTACCTGAAAAGGATCCACAAGTATTGTCCGCTCCTGACAGTTGCCGATCTTCTCCCCTACCCGGCCGGAATCCGGGCACAGGCAGTCAAAAAGGACGGCAGTCTGGTTCACGATTTTCTTTTTGCCGAAAGCGACCGCTCGTTCCATGTGTGTAATGCGCCCTCCCCGGCCGCCACATCAGCCATGCCGATCGGGGCGTACCTGTGCGACCGGATCGCGCAAAAATTCGATCTATAAAATTTCCGGACTCCGATCTCAGCCTTTCTGCCCCTGATCTCTGACCGCTGCTCCTCACCCCTTATCCGATGGACGGACGCAGCGGTCCGCCCTTACACCCACGAAGTTGTTGCCCTTTTTTCTCTGTCCGGCCTCACTGTCCTCAAGCCTCTGTCCTCTGATCTTGATGAAATTCCCATTGTACACTTTACAATATATTGAAAATGCATAAAAAGCTCTTTACTCATGAAATCCAATTTCTATTTTTTTATTATTTACTTTAACATGATTGACAACAATTTGATTTTTCATTATAATTTATTTCTTAAAAAAACCGCACGCTACGAAAATCTATTTTTTTTATTAAATTTGTCAATATATTCAGTCATTCTATAAAAAACTGTATAAATTGATTTTTTTATAACTAACTGATTTATTAATTTTTTTATAATAATATTTTTTTATTTAAAAGGCATTATTGTTTTGTGTCCAAAACAATAATATCGCATTCGACCAACGCTTTAAGTTCGGAAAGCACTCTTTGATGGATGTCATCGCTACAGATTCGCTGCTTTCGATGGAGAAGACAATTGAACAATAAAGCCTGATCGCACCGATTAATTTCACAAAAGGAGATATGGATATGCAAAAAAAACAACCGATCAAATTGAAATGGCGTTTGATTACCGGAATTTTTCTTCTCACCTTAATCGTTGGATCTGGCAGCGCATTTGCCGCTTCTGAAAAACCCATCGTATTTGGAGACGCCAGTTGGGACAGCATCCAGGTACACAACCGTATCGCAGCTTTTATTATCGAAAATGGCCTCGGATACAAAACGGATTTTATGGTAGGAGAAACCATTCCGATCGTTACGGGCGTAATCCGGGGCGATATCGATGTAGACATGGAGTCCTGGACGGAAAATATACAGGAAGTATATGACAAAGGGATCAAATCCGGAAAAATGCTGGATCTGGGGCCCAACTATCCCGACAGCTGGCAGGGCTGGCTGGTCCCGACCTACGTCATCAAGGGAGATCCCGAGCGCGGGATCAAAGCCCTGGCGCCGGATCTGAAAAGTGTCTCTGATCTGTCCAGATACTGGAAGATTTTCAAGGACCCGGAAGTTCCGGAAAAAGGACGTTTCTACAATTCCATTCCGGGCTGGGCGATAACAAAATTCAACGATCAAAAAATGAAAGCCTATGGCCTGGACAAGTATTATAATTCATTTCTTCCCGGATCGGACGCAGCGCTCAGCGGTTCCATGGCAGCGGCCTATAAACGAGGAAAGCCCTGGTTCGGATACTACTGGGCGCCTACATGGGTGCTCGGAAAATATGACATGACGCCCCTGGAAGAGCCTCCTTACAACAAGGAAGTCTGGGAAAAAACTGCCGGCTGCGCCGTTCCTTCCGTACAAGTCAACATTCTGGTCAATTCAAAACTGCCGGAACGGGCACCGGATGTCGTGGAATTCCTCAAAAAATATGAAACCACTACGGCCATGTGCAATAAGTTTTTGGCTTATATGAAAAACAATAAAGCCAAAACACAGGATGCGGCCATCTGGTTTCTGAAAAATTACGAACCGGTCTGGACACAATGGGTCTCCGCCGATGTGGCGGCAAAGGTCAAAGCCGCTCTGAAGTAAACGCAGGGCCGAAGGCTCAAGGCCCGGGCTGATCTCCGAACGGTTCCCCCTTAAACAGGGGGACAGCCGATGTTCTTAACTTCGGAAAGCGCCCCTTCAATGTTCACGGAGCCGGCCGACGGAGATCAGGCAATCAGTCAGTTTTCAGGCAATCCGTAACATCGGGTGCGAAATGAATTTTGGGGTTTGATCATAATTTCGGTCATCGTGCCGAAGTTATGATCAAACCCGAATTTTGAATGCTGGCGATCCGTTTTTCAAATTTCTTGTTGAACAAAAGCAAATAGAGGACAACAAAAATCACATGCTTGATTTTCCTGAGTATATAAATATCCCCCTTGGGGAGGCGGTAGATGTTTCAATGGACTGGATTCTCCTGGAATTCGGCACTTTTTTTGATGCACTGGGGGCTGTGATTCTGCAATTCATGCTTGGGCTGGAAAAATTTTTCCTCTGGGTTCCCTGGCCGGTTTTTATTATTTTTGTAGGGCTTTTTTCCGGATATTTGATGAAAAAATGGTACATGGGCCTGATCATGTCGGCCATGCTCTTTTTCATCGGCACCATCGGTCTCTGGAAACTGTCCATGATGACCCTGGCACTGGTCACCGGCGCCGTCATTATTTCGTTAGCGATTGGCATTCCCATTGGCATCGCAATGGCCGGAAACGATAAGTTTGAAACCGTTTTTAAGCCATTTCTCGACGGCATGCAAACCATGCCCAGTTTTGTCTATCTGATTCCGGCACTGATGCTCTTCGGGCTGGGCAAGGTACCGGCACTGTTTGCCACCATCATCTACTCCGTTCCCCCCGTAATTCGCCTGACCAATGTGGGCATCCGCGAAGTATCATCCAATGTCGTAGAAGCAGCAAATGCATTTGGTTCAAGTTACTGGCAGAGACTGTTCAAAGTTCAGCTGCCGCTGGCACGGCCGACTATCATGGTGGGGATCAATCAAACAACCATGATGGCACTGGCCATGGTGGTTGTCGCCTCAATGATCGGCGCGCGAGGCCTTGGGCTCGAAGTATTGCTGTCGATCAACCGGATTGAAATCGGCCGCGGCGTTGAAGCCGGGTTGTGCATTGTGTTTCTGGCAATTATTATCGATCGCATTACTTACGCACTGGCCGCCCCCAAAAGGCAAAGCAAAGCATCCTCCTGACAAACCGGCCATTTTCAATAGTCTCTTATAAATCCGAGTAGTTCCAACACTCAGGCGGTTTAAAAAAACGTCCAAACCGCCTGAGTGATCTTTTTACCCCAGCTTTGCCTTCACAGCAACAATCTGCTTTCGTGTGATAAAGAAAACATCCTGTCGACAACGCATGCCAAACCAATGTATAATTCATTTTACATAACCTTCATATAAATTCCCTGTACCGTTTCGATCACATCTTTTTTTAATCTGAAAGAAAAAAACATGCTTTTTCTTGACTCAAGTCAAGGAATCTTTCCCGCATTCCAGTTAACGTGTCCTCAACATCGTCACACACTTGTCAAGGCAGAAACATCAGACAATAAAAATACCAGGAGGTAAATTATGTTTTGTTTTCAATGCCAGGAAGCCGCAGGAAATAAGGGGTGTACCGTACGGGGCGTATGCGGAAAGCCGGAAAAAACCGCCAATCTGCAGGATGTATTGATTTATGCCCTCAAGGGAATTGCCGTGATTGCGGAAAAAGCCGCGGAAGTGGGAATCCATGATAAAGAAACCGGCCTGTTTGTTGCCCGGGCACTTTTTTCAACCATTACCAACGGAAACTGGGACAATGACCGCTTTGTCGGTATGATCAAAGACGCCCTGCAGCGCCGGGAGGCCCTTAAAACTCAATTTGAAGCCGCTTACCTGAAAAAGTTCGGAAAGGCTTTTAACGCGCCCCTGCACGCTTCGGCAACCTGGTTTGCAACCGATGCCGACGAATTTCATGCAAAGGCCCAATCGGTGGGCATTCTGTCTACGGAAAACGAAGATGTCCGGTCGCTGAGGGAACTTCTGATCATCGGGCTGAAGGGTATCGCTGCCTATGCGGATCATGCTGCCATACTGGGACTGGAAAGCGACGATATCTACGATTTTATCATGGAGGCCCTTGCCTCCACCTGCAAAGATCTTTCCGTGGATGATATGGTCGGCCGGGTCATGAAGGCCGGAGAAGTCGCCGTCAATACCATGGCTCTGCTTGACAAGGCCAATACATCGGCCTACGGCAACCCTGAAATCACAGAGGTCAATATCGGGGTACGAACCCACCCGGGAATCCTGATCAGCGGCCACGATCTCAAGGACATGGAAGAGCTGCTCAAACAGACCGAGGGAACCGGGGTGGATGTATATACCCACGGAGAGATGCTGCCGGCCCATTATTACCCGGCGTTTAAAAAATATGACAATTTTGTCGGTAACTATGGCGGTTCCTGGTGGCACCAGAACAACGAATTTGAGTCCTTTAACGGTCCGATCCTGATGACCACCAACTGCATCATCCCTATCAAAAAAGAAAACACCTATAAGGACCGGATTTTTACCACCGGAACCTCTGGCTATCCGGGCGTAGGACATATCCCGGACAGGGCCGAAGGCGGGGCCAAGGATTTTTCAGAAATCATCGCGCTGGCCAGAACATGCGCGCCGCCCACGGAAATCGAAACCGGCAGCATCATCGGCGGGTTTGCCCACAACCAGGTCCTGGCCCTGGCCGACAAGGTCGTAGAGGCCGTCAAAACCGGCGCGATCAAACGGTTTATCGTCATGGCCGGATGCGACGGGCGCCAGAAATCCAGAGGCTATTTTACCGAGGTCGCTGAAAAGCTGCCGGAAGATACCGTGATCCTGACGGCCGGATGCGCAAAATACCGCTACAACAAATTGAACCTTGGCGACATCAACGGAATTCCGCGGGTCCTGGACGCCGGACAGTGCAACGACAGCTATTCACTTGCGGTCATCGCACTGAAGCTGAAAGAAGTCTTCGGGCTGGAGGACATCAATGACCTGCCGATTTCCTACGACATCGCCTGGTATGAGCAGAAGGCAGTGGCCGTCCTGCTGGCGCTTCTGTCCCTCGGCGTCAAAGGCATCCGTCTGGGGCCAACCCTGCCGGCATTCCTGTCTCCGGCGGTAGCTGGCGTCCTGGTGGACAAATTTGACATCAAACCCATCGGAGAAGTCGAGACCGATATCGAAGCAATGATGGCTGGGAAATAGTCTTGATTTACCGCCCGTTCGCTGCGCTCACTTGAGACGCTGAGAACACAGAGAAAAAACATTGATCTCTGCGCGCTCTGCGCCTCAAGCGAAGCGGGCGATGTGAATATTTTTCCCCGCCATATGGAAATAAACACCTATCCTGAAAGGAGAGCCCAAATGTCTGATGATTTAAAACCTTCTTCATTGGCAGACAAAGTCAGCTACCAAGAAAACGCGGTGGTCAGCAAAACCATTATCGAAAAAAAGACCGGGACGGTTACCCTCTTTGCCTTTGACCAGGGTCAGGGGTTAAGTGAGCATACGGCGCCTTTTGACGCGCTGGCCTATGTGCTCGACGGCGAAGTGGAAATAAAAATATCCGGCACACCGTTCCACGTGAAACAGGGCGAGATGCTCATCATGCCCGCCAACAAACCGCACGCGTTAACGGCCGTTAAACGATTCAAGATGCTCCTGACCATGATCCGATCGTAATACACCCGAAAAATGAACGCCCCCGCAGCCCCCTGCCCGGGGCGATGTCACATACCGGCTTTTTCAGTCAAACGGAAATCAGCACGAATTGAGGATTTCAGCGGCATCCAGCCCTTAACCCCTTTTCCGCACAGGAGAACCCCCATGGAAATGCTCAAAGAATTCAAAAAATTCGCAATGCGAGGCAATGTTATGGACATGGCCGTTGGAATCATCATCGGCGGTGCATTCGGCAAGATTGTCAGCTCACTGGTCAATGACATCATCATGCCACCCATCGGCCTGCTTCTGGGCCAGGTTGATTTTTCCACACTGGCGGTCACACTCAAGGAAAAGAGTCTGGCAGCAGATGCGGTAACCATCAGATATGGCCTGTTCATCAACACGGTTATAGATTTTCTGATCGTGGCCTTCGCGATCTTTATGGTGATCAGGCAAATGAATCGGTTCGCAAAAAAAGAGACGGCGCCG
Source organism: Desulfobacterales bacterium (assembly GCA_028704555.1). Lineage (NCBI taxonomy): Bacteria > Pseudomonadati > Thermodesulfobacteriota > Desulfobacteria > Desulfobacterales > Desulfobacterales bacterium. The sequence continues at coordinate 699 of JAQWFD010000016.1, read as the reverse complement.
CCCGCCGAACCGACCACACGGGAATGCCCGAGATGCTATTCCATCATTCCGATTCAGGCGACACGTTGTCCGAACTGTACGTCAGAGATTCAACCCGCTCAGACAGAATTTGTACAAAAATAAATTCGCAAGTCCAAGCGCCGCAGCGCCTTATAATGTAAATTTTTTTGCGCAAGCCCTTAACCTGAACGGCTGCGGATCAGAATCAAATCACTCAGCAACCCTTTTATCAACGAGGTGAACCATGAATCCAATGACGGTAAAAAACAATGTCACATGGATCGGCAAAATTGACTGGGATTTAAAAAAATTCCATGGCGATGAATATTCGACCCACAAAGGCTCTACGTACAATTCCTACCTGATCCGTGAAGAAAAAGTGGCTTTGATTGATACGGTATGGGCGCCTTTTTCAAAAGAATTTATCAAAAATCTGGCCCATGAAATTGACCTTACCCGGATCGATTATATCATCGCCAGTCATGCGGAAAGTGATCATAGCGGCGCATTGCCCGAATTAATGCGTCACGTGCCCGAAACTCCCATATATTGCACCCGAAACGGCGTTAAGTCTTTAAACTCGATGATCCAGTTTTTCGAGCTTGACGAAAAATCCGGTTATCGTTAAGCTGCTGCTCGGTACCTGAGAGAAGGCGAGGGCTGAAAGTTCCCCCAGATTCTCGCGTTCATATGTTTGCC
>JAQWFD010000015.1 GCA_028704555.1 Desulfobacterales bacterium | reverse complement strand
ACCAGTCCATGGCCATGGTCAATCACGACCAGTTTGCCGAGCAAACCCTTGGTACCTGAAAAGGTAACCACGCCATCTGCCGTTGCAACAACCGGAGTACCTTTGGGTGCGGCGAAATCAATCCCTCTGTGCAGCTCTTTCAGACTGGTGAAGGGCGATTTTCTATAGCCGAATTTAGAGCTGATCCAGCCATTTGTCGGACGAATCGCAGGGGTACATGCCAGCAGGTTACGTTTCAGTTCCAGTCCCTGAAGAAGTGACTCGAAAGCATTCTTCTGCGAGACTGAGGCCGTATTCAGCTGTTCAACCTGCTCGTGCATCTCCCGTACCAGACTGCCGGAATTCTCTTTGAATGAAAGGTCCGGATCCAGATCCTCCGGCATTGGACCGCCCACCCCAAATAAGCCATCCTGTTCTCCGTCAGTTTCGAGATTGGCGATGATACGGATTTTTTTCTGAAACTCGTTCAGTACGGTCAATTCTGACTTTAATGTATTGATTTCAGCAGCAAACTTCCGGACCTGCTTTTTCTGCTGATAAATTATATCTGATTGTCCTGCGACCTTCCGTTCCAGATCGTCCTGACAAACAAGATCCTGTTTAAGGCCGTAATAATCATAGATGATAAAACCCAGCAACGTCATGCAGAAACCGAAACACAAGCCCAGCACCGCCAGCATTTTTTTTGTCGCGGCCACTTTACTGAGGCTTTTTCCGGTTTCATCAGATATGATAAATAAAATTTTACTCTGCATGGCTATGTTTAATCAAACCCCCGAATATGACCGGACAGGTCCGGTTCATCAGAATTATTCCAGCGGCAGCTCTCAGCTACTAACCACCTGATATTTTGTATAAACATCGATTTTTATTCATATTAAAATTATTTTTTTATCATAATTTGAACAAGGCTGTCAAGAATCCAAAACCCGAATTACGGAATAACCTCATAAAAAGTCAAATATGACGAACTCGTAAAAAGTCAAAATAAAGACAATAAAATAAATAAGACAAAGCTCAAAAAAACCACAAATCTCATTAAATTAATGGATGTTATACAAACTGCGTAATCACAGAATAAAACGAAACACAAATAATTTTTTTACTACGATGTCAAATATCGAGGGGTAAAAAAAGGTCTGAACGCTGATGCCTGCAGGCAATCAAAGAAGTCCGATCCGGTATTTCAGTGACGCCAGCGTATTTTTCATCAGCATCGTTATCGTCATTGGCCCCACCCCTCCAGGCACCGGCGTAATGGCGCCGGCAATATCTTTTGCAGTTTCAAAATCGACATCTCCACGCAACACGGGAATCATTTTCCCTGTTTTAAGACTGATTTTTTCTCCCACCCGATTAACGCCGACATCAATGACGCAAGCGCCCGGTTTTATCCATTCAGATTTTACCAGACCCGGAACACCGGCGGCAACGATCAATATATCCGCCCGCCGGCAATGATTTTCTATGTTCCTGCTGCCGGTATGCACCACCGTTACCGTCGAATTTGCGCCCTTACCTTTTTGCATCAGCATGTTGGCGATGGGTTTGCCGACGATATTGGAACGTCCCACCACAACCACCTCCGCACCGTCTGTCTGGATCCCTGCACGCATGATCATCTCCTGAATGCCTGCCGGCGTGCAGGGCGGAAATTTCATTTCCGATCCGCCAAGCATGACACGTCCCATATTCAACGGATGGAACCCATCGACATCCTTATCCGGATCAATGGCATAAATGACTTTCTTTTCATTGATATGCGCGGGAAGCGGCAGTTGAACCAGAATGCCATGAATTGAATCGTCCCGGTTATATTTACAGACCAAATTCAGCAATTGCTCTTCAGAAACCGTATCCGGAAGGTTTTCCTGAATTTCGTTAAAGCCCAATCGATCGGCAGTTTTTGCTTTCAACGTGACATAAGATACCGACGCTGCATTTTGACCAATCAGAATCGTCACCAATCCCGGAACCACGCCATGTTGTCTTTTGATCTGTTCGACTTCCTTACCGATTTCATCGAGTATCTGTTCGCGGATTTCCGTCCCACTGATGATTCTTGCCGACATTTTCATCTCCTTCAAAAAGTCATGGTAACAGTTTTTTTCGCCGATCCCCTTATGCCACGCGCATTGAACGTGCAAGTAAAAAAGTGATTAATAAAATGTAAATGCAGTGGAGTCAAGAAACCATTTAAAATATTACCCTCGGAATACCTCGTAATACCGTAAGGCAATCCATCCTGATGCCGTGGCCACAGAACCACAGGCTCAAATTTGCCATCAAAGGTTATAAATTCCTTGACAAAAAACCAAATCAAACCTATTAAAGAGGACTTCAAACAGTAATTTACGATTTATGCAAATGAAGGCAATATGATTTATTTTTTTAATCTCACCGAATTTATCTACATGTATTAATGCCTGCTGCCCCATCCGCATGTTAAGGGGGTAAGCAGGCTATCACACATCTGCATCTTTTCCCGGCGTGACCAAAACACAGAATTATTCCGTAGCGCGACTTGGTATTATTTTTATTTTTATATTCAACAAGTTACTAAAATTAAATACTGATTTATCTTTCCGGAGGATATGATGAAAAGAACCGTATTGTTCGTGATTATTTTTGGTGTAACAATGGCTGCCAGTTTATTCCAAACCGTTTCGGTAAGTATGGCCCGGCCTGTCAATCTGACTTACAGTATCTTTTTTCCCCCAACACATGAGCAATGCAAAGCCGGTGTGTTGTGGGCAAAGGAAGTTGAAAAACGCTCGAATGGCACCGTTAAGATTACCGTCTTTCCCGGTGGGACATTGACCAATGCCAATCAGTGTTATGAGGGAGTTGAAAATGGAATTTCTGATATTGGAATGTCCTGTTTTGCATATAACAGAGGGCGCTTTCCAATGATGGAAGCCATTGATCTTCCACTGGGTTATCCAAACGGTCAGACCGCCACTCATGTCGCCAACGAGTTTTATACCACCTTTCAGCCCAAAGAGTTAGCCGGTGTCAAAGTGCTTTATCTTCATGCTCACGGCCCCGGTCTGCTGCATACAAAACAGGCGGTTAAATCCATTGATGATTTGAAAGGAATGAAAATCAGATCGACCGGACTCAGTGCAAAAGTCGTTGAGGTATTAGGCGCCATCCCGGTTGCCATGCCTCAGCCGTCAACCTACGAAGCACTCCAGAAAGGCGTGGTCGAAGGAACATTTGCTCCCATTGAAACACTTAAAGGCTGGAGGCAGGCTGAGGTCATCAAGTACACCACAGGATGTTATTCAATCGGTTACACCACGGCCATGTTCGTTGTCATGAACCGGAACAAATGGAATTCACTGCCAAAAAAAATCCAATCCATTATTCAGCAAGTCAGCGAAGAATGGGTTAACGTTCACGGCGATATATGGGACAAGGTTGATATTGAAGGCCAAAACTATACACTCAGTCTCGGCAACGAATTTATTCAGATAGACAATAATGAACAACAGCGATGGGAAACAGCGGTAGAGCCGATTATTCAGAATTACATAACAGAATCCGGCAAAAAAAATATCGACGGTAGCAAGGTGATTTCGGGACTGAGACAACTGATTGACAAATACAGTAAAATTTATCTCAAATAAATCCGTCAACCCGGGGACGGTTAATCTGGGGGCAGAGATCACATGCCAGAGCTCAGATTAACCAAACGATTTTATTATAATCCATTACAATCAGGTATACAATGATTCGATTAAAAAAATATGTTCGATTCATCGCCGACAGGTTCAACTGGATTTCAGCCATCGCGATTGTGATGATGATGCTCCTGACATCTGCCGATGTTTTACTCCGGCTGTTCATTGCGCCCATCCCGGGGGTATATGAAATGGTTGGCCTGCTCGGATGTATTGTCATCTCATTTTCCCTGGGCTATACATCGTCAGAAAAGGGACATATCGCCGTGGAATTTCTGGTCCAAAAGCTGCCGGACAGTGTTCAGCACAGCATCAATATCGTAAATAATCTGCTATCCATGTCTCTGTTCGGCCTGATCACCTGGCAATGTATCGTATATGCCTCCGATCTTAAACTTGCCGGGGAGGTGTCATTGACCCTTCAGATGCCCATTTACCCGTTTGTTTATGGAATATCCATCGGATGCGGCCTTCTTTGCCTGGTATTGGCAGCAGATTTTTTTCAATCACTGGGAAGGATAATTGAACGATGAGCCCCACAGTTGTCGGCTTAATTGGAATCAGCGCCTTATTTTTATTCATATTTTCAAAAATGCCGGTCGGTTTTCTGATGGCCTTGATCGGGTTTATCGGCTTCGGGTCTCTGGTGTCTTTTGACGCGTCAATGAATTTAATTGCCCGGGATGTGTTTTCCGTATTCAGCTCCTATAATTTGACGGTCATTCCGCTGTTTGTACTCATGGGGCAATTCGCATTTCACTCTGGAATCAGCAGCAGGCTGTTCGATACCGCTTATAAATTCATGGGACATCTGCCGGGCGGGCTGGCGATCGCCACGATCGGCGCCTGTGCCGGATTTTCCGCTATATGCGGCTCAACCAATGCCACTGCCGCAACAATGGCTGCGGCCACCCTTCCGGAAATGAAACGTTATCATTACAAACCCAGCCTGGCAACCGGGGTGGTGGCAGCCGGAGGCAGCCTGGGGATATTGATTCCTCCCAGCATCATATTTATTGTCTATGGGATCATGACCGAGCAGTCCATCGGAGAGCTTTTTATTGCGGGGCTTCTTCCCGGAATAATGCTTACCGGGCTTTTTGTTATGGCCATTGTGATTTGGACTACAATCAGACCCGATCTGGCACCACGTTGCAAAAAATTTTCCTTAAAAGAAAAAATTGCTTCCCTGACGGGTATCATTGAAACGATCATTTTATTTATTCTGGTCATGGGGGGACTTTTCGCGGGTTTTTTTACGCCCACCGAGGCAGGTGGCGTGGGTGCTTTTGGAACCTTGATTCTGGCTGTATTCAAACGCAATCTCTCATGGGATGGATTTATCACGTCTCTTTGTGAAACCACCCGAATCACCTGCATGATTCTGGTGATCGTCACCGGAGCAACCATTTTCGGGCATTTCCTGGCCGTATCCCGTATTCCGTTTGATATCGCCGCATGGATATCAGGACTTGCCCTGCCGCCATATATGATCATGGGATTTATCATTCTGGTCTATCTGGCGGGAGGCTGTTTCATCGATTCCCTGGCGCTGATCATGCTGACCGTTCCGATTTTTTACCCGGTCGTCATCCACTTTGGATATGACCCGTTATGGTTTGGAGTTCTGATTGTTCTGATCACCCAGATCGGGGTTATTACCCCGCCGATTGGGATCAATGTATATGTAGTCAGTGGCGTGGCCAGGGATGTGCCGCTTCAGGTCATTTTCAAAGGCGTCATTCCGCTGCTCATCGCCCTGATCATTGCAACAGTTTTATTGATTCCGTTTCCGCAAATCGCTCTGTTTCTTCCCGGGCTGATTGGGGTGTAGGGTATTCAGTGTCTTATTTTTTATGCAGAACAGTTGCCGCCCGCTTCGCTCGAGACGCAGAAAACGCAGCGCACTGAAACAGCCGGCTCTGGTCTCTGCGATCTCTGTGTCTCAAGAGAGCAAAGCGTATCGCCACCCTTGCGGGGGCTGGGGGTTGAAAATGAACGATGAGGAAACGGTAAACCAACTGGCCTTTAATATACAGTGGTATTATGCGCTGAACATAACCGAAGAGTCGGATGCTGCAAAATTTGTCAAAAAGAAAAAAGGCCCTTTCACATGAAGGGCCTTAATATTTTGATCTGCTTTTCCTGCTACCTGAAAGTTGCTGTTTTACAGCGGATACGGAACGGTATTCAGTCCTCTGGTCTCATCGAACCCCAGCATGATATTCATATTCTGAACGGCCTGTCCGGCGGCGCCTTTCACCAGATTGTCGATGACTGAAACGATGACAATCCGGTGGGTTCGCTGATCGATTTTGAAACCGATATCACAATAATTGGTACCCCGGACATGGAGCGTATCCGGGAAACTGCCTTCAGGGCAAATCCGGACAAAGGATCGTCCGGAGTAAAAGGATGAAAGACAGTTTCGAATATCATCGGAGCTGACCGGTTTGGTCAGGGTCGCATAAATGGTGGAAAGCATTCCCCGTGTCATGGGAACCAGATGGGGGACAAAGGTAATATGGACCGATTCCCCGGCTTCATGGCTCAATACCTCTTCCATTTCCGGAGTGTGCCGATGCTGGCAGACTTTATACGCCTTGAACGACTCGTTCGCCTGGCAGTAATGGCTCCCCAAAGAAAGAGAGCGCCCTGCACCGCTGACCCCGGATTTGGAATCCACAACGATCGTACGATGATCAATGATCTCGTGTTTGATCAGGGGAATCAGAGGCAGCAGCATACTGGTGGGATAGCATCCGGGATTTCCAATCAGTCTCGCGGTCCGGATTTGATCGCCATACACCTCACAAAGCCCGTATACAGAAGTTTCAAGCAGTTTAGCGGCAGTGTGGGGCTGATAATAGGTTTCATAGACGGCCACATCCCTGAACCTGAAATCCGCTGAAAGATCGACCACTTTTTTTCCCCGATCGATCAACTCCGGCACGGTCTGCATGGGAATCTTATGCGGAAGGGCCATGAAAACGACATCCGCCATTTCACTAATGCGGTCAACCGAGAAATTTTCGCATTCGAGTTCGACAATTCCGTTCATCGCCGGATACACATGGTCAAATCGCACTCCGGCATACTGACGGGATGTTAACACAGTCAATTTTACATCATCATGGCCTGCCAGAATTCTGACCAGTTCGGCCCCGGCATACCCGGTTGCCCCGACTACGGCTACACGAGTCATATCATCTCCTTATCTGTTAAAACCATCCGGCCGGATTCTCTGATCCGGTTCACCTTTCGGATGGACATGACAATTTCATAACGTCAGAACACCTGGACCCTCGATCATAACATACCGATATTACATTACGCTTTTGAAAACGTATCGTAATATGGAAACCTATATTGCGAGCGATTTCCGATTTTCCTGTTCTGTGTGGGAACAATCAAAACAAAATCTCATGATGTTGCTTCAAACATTGTGTGAATTCAGAATGTATGACCTTCCTGATTTCACACAATGAAAGCAACAATCTGTATCACACCGTATCTGATTTATCATTTTTTTTCTTAAAATCCACAACCAGTTCTTTCATAATCGACATCACGTTTTTCCCTCTTTCCCGGGCAATCCGATGCGCTTCATCAATAATTTTACCTGACTGGCGCTTCAATTCGGCAAGTTCCGGAGCAGGAATATCCCGTTTTCCGTACTGCCTCATCAGCAGACTGATAGCCAAACGTTCTTCCTGACGTCTGATAAATCCCATCATTGTTCTTTCACCTTATAGTTTCTTCACCTTCACCATATTGGTCGTACCCGGCACCCACAACGGATGGCCAGCCGTAATAACGACCAGGTCCCCTTCATGAACCTTTCCGGTTTTAAGCGCTGTATCCGCAGCCACCTCGATCATCCTGTCCGTATCCGAAATATCATCGAATAAAACCGGAATGCATCCCCAATAAAGTGCCAGGCTCCGGATCACCTTCTTGTCCGGGGATAGCGCTATAATATCAGGAATCGGCCTGAATCTGGAAATCTGACGGGCGGTAAACCCGGAACGGGTGGTTGCAAGAATGGCCGTGGCTTCCAGGTTATCGGCCAGAATGCAGGTAGCATACGCAACGGATTCGGAGATCTCTTTTTTTTGTCTCAGCTGCAGATACATTTTGTGGGGAAAATACCGTTCCGCATCTTTGGCGATACGCACCATATACTGAACCGCCTTGACGGGAAAATCACCACTGGCGGTTTCTTCCGAAAGCATAACCGCATCAGCTCCATCGAGTACGGCATTGGCCACATCCGCGGCCTCGGCCCGCGTCGGACGGGGTGAATCCACCATGGATCTGAGCATTTGGGTTGCAATGATTACCGGTTTGCCCAGCGCGTTAGCCCGCCTGATCAACATCTTTTGAATACCGGGCACCTGTTCCAGGGGGATTTCCACCCCGAGGTCCCCTCTGGCCACCATGATTCCGTCAGAAACATCCATGATTTCATCAACATGATTCAAGGCTTCATGCTTTTCAATTTTGGCAATGACAGGGGTGTTTTTCCCCTGTTCATGAATGATTTCCCGAATTTTCAGTACATCCGCTGCCGAGCGTACAAACGACAGCGCGACATAATCCACATCGTTGGCCAGGCCCAGCATCAGATCCACCTTGTCTTTTTCCGTAATGGATTCCGCGCTGATAGAACCCGATGGCAGATTGATCCCCTTGTTCGATGTCAGCAACCCACCGGTGATCACCCGGCAGAATATTTCCGTATCCGTGGTTTTTTCAACAATCAGTTCCATCAGGCCATCGGCCAGCATGATCCGGTCATCGGGTTTGACTTCTCCGGGCAGATTACGATAGGAGACCGGTACCCGATTACCGGCGCCTTCAATCAGCTGACTGGTCAGAATAAACTGTTCACCGGATTTAAGACGGATTCCGGGTTCACGAATGCTGCCCACCCTGATTTTCTGCCCGCATAGATCCTGCAAAATCGCTACCGGCTTTTCCAGCTGATCAGAAATCATTCGAATGAGACGAATTTTTTCCAGATGATCCGCATGGGTACCGTGTGAAAAATTGAGTCTGGCCACATTCATACCGCTTTGGATCATCCGGGTGATTATTTCAGGGGTTTGACTGGAAGGGCCGATGGTGCAGACAATTTTAGTTTTTGACATGACACATTCTCCTGAGTCCGATGCATTGGAAACCTGTTTTCAACTCAACACATTACGGATAGTATCGGCAAGCTCCTTGATTATAAAGGGCTTTACCATGAATTCTTTGATCCCCATATGCAGGGCTTTATTCCTGTCCATCCCCTCACTGAAACCGGTGCACATAATAATTGGAATATCGTTTCGAATCTTCATAATTTCGCTTGCCAGTTTATCTCCTGTCATTTGCGGCATGGTCATATCGGTTACAACCAGGTCATAGCCGTCGGGATTTTCGCTAAAAATCTCCAACGCTTTCAAAGAGCTGGTAACCGCCGTCACCTGATAGCCCAATTGTTCCAGAGCGTACTTGCTCACCTCAACCAGCGAAGGCTCATCATCAACAAACAGAACTCGTTCGGTTCCTCGCAAAATCGGCCGCTGCTCCCTGATGCTCACCTTTTCTTTTTTTTTGAATGACGGAAGAAAAATATCAAATGCCGATCCGATCCCGGCCTTGCTCTCAACCTGAATAAAACCGCCACAGCCAGTGACAATTCCGTTTACCACCGCAAGCCCGAGTCCGGTTCCCTTTCCTTTGGGCTTTGTCGTAAAATACGGATCGAATATTCTCTCCAGCACATCCTGATTTATCCCGCATCCGGTATCGGTAACCGACAGTTTGCAGTATGGGCCCGGATGCGCATTCGGATAGCGATCGCATTGCTCTTCGGTAAGTGCAGTCTGCATCGACCCGACCTCCAGGATGCCTCCTTTGTCTTTCATGGCGTACGCGGCGTTTGTACAGATATTCATCATGATTTGATGAATTTGAGTGGAATCAGCAAAAATGCAGTCATCCGATGGTTCAATATGCTGACGGATCTCAACGGTTGACGGTAACGTGGCTCTCAATAATTGGATCGTCTCCTTGATGATCGGCTGCACCCGGATGTACTGTTTATTCTGGTCGGATTTGCGGCTGATTGCAAGGATTTGTTTGATCAAATCTCTAGCGCGCTGACAGGCCTTGATAATCTGTTTTAAATTATTTTCGTACCGGTCATAACAATCCATATTCCCATTGATCAGCGACAGTTCCGCATAACCGATAATGGCTCCGAGAATATTATTGAAATCATGGGCAATGCCGCCTGAAAGGGTTCCGATAGCCTCCAGTTTCTGAGACTGCCGGAGCTGGGCTTCGAGCTGCTGAGTCCGGGTAATATCTCTGGTTATGCCGCAGATTCCCGTAATTTCAGATGGACAGGAATAAATCGGCGCTTTAATGACATGAAAGATGCCCCGGGACCCGTTTATCGGAACCGTCTGCACTTCATCTACAATTTGTCCCTTCAACACTTTAGTGTCCGATTCCCGTGAATGCTCACCGGCTTGGTCTCCAAATAGATCTTTTGCCGTCATTCCGAGAATTTCTGACGCAGGCCGTTTAAATGTCCTGGCCATGGCGGGATTTACCAGCGTATACCGGTGATGCCGGTCTTTGATAAAAATGGAATCCCTGGCCGATTCGAAGATGGTCCGGAACCGCTCCTCGCTTTCGCGCAGCGCATCCTCGGCCTGCTTTTGCTCCGTAATATCATCATACGTAATCAGCTGCTTACCGTTGCCCATGAACACGCCTCTCATGTGGACAAGCCGCTTTCTTCCATCACAGGTAAAAACCGTTGAAATCCTCTCCCTGACCATCCCTTTGCTGGAATTATCCCAATCCTTTTCAGATAACGCCGTCATATTTTTTCGATACGAAGCATCCGGGTATGCGTTTTCAAACCAGGTCCGCTTGTCCGGCATATTGCCGAGATCATAGCCGAACATGGACATAAACTGAGGATTGAAATAGTCAAATTTCCCGTTCGCGTTCATTACCGAGAGCCCCACGGGAATATTTTCCGCAAGCATTTTGAATCGTTCTTCGCTTTCGATAAGGGCATCACAGATCTTCCGGTCTTCGGTTATATCGGTTACCGTTCCGACAAATCTCAAGGGGCGCCCATCGGCCGAGCGGGTGATGACTTTGCCTCGGTGAAGAATCCATTTACAAGCCCCGTTTTTGCAGATCACCCGGTGGAGGGTATTATACTGTGCGGTCTGTCCGTTGAAGTGTTTGTGAATTTCTTCACATACCCATGACCGGTCTTCCGGATGGATCCGTTTATGCCATTCACTGAAAATATCCTGAATCCGGTTTTCCTCATATCCGAGAATTTCAGTCCACCGTCTGGAAAATACGGCCTCATTGGTCTGAACATTCCAGTCCAGAACCCCGTCACCGCTTCCTTCCAGTGCGAATTCAAACCGTTTCTCGATTTCCATGAGTTTTTGTTCGGTGGTTTTGCAGACGGTAATATCCCAGCCAATGTACCAGACCTCATACCCGGAAATCCGGTTTATCCCCCTGACACTTGACCATGATATGACTTTGCAGGAACCATCCTTGCAGATTATCCGGCGGGTTGCCCGTCCATCTTTTTCGGATTTTTGATCCGGATCAGCCGTCATCGGCTTCCGGGAAAAATCCCCGGGAAACAACCGATCAAAAAACCCTTTATTGCCAATAATCTCTTCAGCCCCATACCCGGTGACACGTTCGCACTCATGATTCCAGGCAACCGGAACCCCGTCCGGATTCATGACATATACCAGCACAGGAAGATACTGGATAAATTCCTTCAGATACAGGGGATCCACCCGGGATGTATTTCCCGTCTGCCGGAGGCGTTGATTTTCATGTTCCAGTTCACTGATCCGCTTTTCCAGCTGCTCATATGTCGGTTGTGCGTGCACGAAATTTTTTCTCCAGTTCCGCTTAAAATCAAAGAAATCAAGCCTTCATTTTTCCGCAAAGTTCAAAGATCACTTCTTCCAGGATCAACTTCGGATTCTGTCCGGTTGTCTTCAACTTCACATCTGCCTTACCCAGCTTCAGCATTATTGCAAAGAGTTCTTCAGTTGTATAATGACCGGATTTGCTGACAATCTGATAAACCGGATACGGGTTATTCGGATTTTGAACCACGAAAAGATCGGCAGACGGCCTGCTTTTCTTTTTAACCCGAGGTTTTACAGCGCCTTCGGTTTCCGCTTCCCCGCTTTTGTTCAGGGCATCGGCCCAATGTTCCCAGTGTTCATTCAACGCAGCGTCAAACTTCTTTATCTCCGGCATCACACAGCTCTGGAATTGACTGTAGCTCATGCCGTCATGCCAGGACTGTCCATGCTGACTGGCCGTAAACGACTTCACCAGCAGCAGTTTTCTGATCTGATTGATGATTGCGGCAAGAATCTGAAGCGGATACACCGCATCACGAAGCAGCGAATTGAGGCAGTCGAGCGCGGTATCCAGATTCCGATCCAGTACGGCGCCGGTCAGTTCAAAGACAGGGCTCTTCCGGGTCTGTTTGATCACCGCATGGACATCATCAACCGTTATCAATTCACGATCTTTGATATACAGTACAAGTTTTTCCAGGTTGTTGAAAAAAGTGCGCGGATCAAAACCGGTCATATCATACAGGGCATTATAGGCCTGTTTATCCATGGCCTTGCCATATTGTTCAAGAACCGGCTTAATCCTCTCATTCAGAACGGCTTCCTGGGCGATCTTATCGGCCCTCCGGTTTCCCTGCGGCACCGAGCAGTCGATAATGACTCCGTTCTGATCAATTGCCTTAAACAAGCTTCGACGCTTATCCGCATTTTCGGCAATAATCACCAGATGATTTCCTTTGGGAAATCCTTTTTTTATCGCCGCCTCCAGAATTCCGGCATGATCCTTACCTGCGGAGACAGACATGCCGCTGGCTGTGCAATACCGAACCAATTTTTCGAGCCACTGGTCATCTGAAGCGCTATGGCCGGTATCCTGTGTCAGCAGATGCTGCCCGGTGCCGCGGATATCGTCAAAAGAAAGATTTAACAGGGAAAGCAGGTTGGCAAGATATTTCGAGGCCTTTGCAGGTTCATTGCTGTCCCAGGCGGTTTTTGCCTTTTCAAGAATCTTGTTTTTATCCTGTTTTGAATCAAACACCTGAGAATCATGAACCGCCACCACTTTCGTTCCGGAAAAAAACGAATACGTATTGACTCGTTCGACCGCGTCAGCAATCTTCTCATTTGCCCCGTCAATCGGCTCATAGCCATTCGTCCTCTCAGATTCCGGGAGCATGGCATTCAAAAGCAGTTCAAATGCATTTTTACACAGCCACGGGTCACCGGAAATCAGGTACACCGGAGAAAACCGTTCGGCCTGCCTATTGTTATTGATGGTATCGAGATATTTTTCCAGCGCTTTGTAACTGATTTGAGACATATTTACGGTGATTTTTTTCTAAGAATCGTCATCATTAAAATTGAAACAACGGCCATGATAATACCAATACACTGTGAAACAGAAAACATATCAAACAGCATGGTCCCTCTGAAATCACCCCGAAACAGTTCAATAGCCGAACGGGTCAGCGCATAAATCAATACATACAGCCAGAACAGCTGCCCGTCAAATTTCTTCCTTCGCCGATACGCCCATAAAAAGCAGAAAATAGCCAGATTGCTCGCCGAAGAATACAGCTGTGAGGGATGAAGCGGGATGTTCATGGGCGCGAGGGTTTCGGGATGGGTAAAGGTGACGGCCCATGGCAGATCACATACGCTGCCGTAGCAGCACCCGGCAAAAAAGCAGCCGATACGCCCGATACTGTGTCCCAATGCCAGAGACGGGGCCAGAATATCAGCGGTTTTCCACACCGACAGATGGTGCATCCTTAAATAGATGACCGAAACCAGCAATGCGGCTATGAATCCACCGTAAAAAACAAGACCCCCGTTCCACAGCCTCACAATTTCAAGAGGATCATTAAGAAACGTCCGGTAATTGATAACGACATAAAAAAGGCGTGCCCCGGCAATGGCGGCAACAAGAATATAAAAGCACAGATCCATTATCTTTTCAGGATCATGCCCCAGTCGCCTTGCTTCTTTTCTGGCAAGCCAGATGCCCATCACAAAGCCTGAGGCGACAAAAAAGCCATAGGTATATACGGTCAGGCTGCCAATCTTAAAAAGAATCGGATGCATGGTTGTTATCCAGTGGCACGGGCGATTTTCGCTGCTTCATTTTCTTTCATTCTCACCGGACGGGTACCCGCGAAACAAGGGGCACAAAATCCGCTTTCGTCAATCACCCGGGCATCTTATTGAAAATTACATGATACAAAAAAATAACGATACCGATAGAAATCGCGGAATCCGCTATATTAAACGCCGGCCAGTGAAAATTGCCGATATAAAAATCCAGAAAATCCACGACCCTGCCAAACCGGATCCTGTCAATCAGGTTTCCGGCAGCTCCGCCGAAAATAAAGGCCAGAGAGGTATTCAGCAACGGATGGGTTTTATACGTTTTCCCGTACAGGTAAAACACAACGCCCATGGCCAGTACCGCGGCAAGGAAAAACACCAGCAGTCGAAGTATCGGGCCCTGGCTGGCCAGAAAACCGAACGCTCCGCCCGGATTATGGATATGGGTGATACTGAAGAATCCGGCGATGACCGGTTTGGACTGGTAAAGCGGCAGAAAATCCATTACCACCGCTTTTGTCAGCTGATCGAATATCACGATAATGCCGGTAATCCAAAACAGCTTCAGGTATTTTGAGTAGGCTCTGTTTGAATGTGTCATCGTATGGATATCGGTTTGCGGATATTTTTTTTCATCAGGATGCCAGTCCGTTTTGTTATTGCAATCACAAGAGTAAAAAGAATAAAAAGAATCAGTTACACCGCCCGCCTCGCTTGAGGTGCTGAGAACGCAGCGTTCCAAGTGTCTCGAGTAAGCGCAGCGAAGCGGACGGTAAAATTCGAATCCTTTTATATTCTTCCTGCATTCCTTCGCGGATTACACCAATTATAACAGTGCCTTGCAGCATCGGCTGCAAATGGTCGGATTCTGCGGATCTGTTCCCACCGTTGAATCATGGATCCAGCACCGCTCGCATTTGCTGCCCTGGGCATGCTGC
Organism: Desulfobacterales bacterium; assembly: GCA_028704555.1. Taxonomy (NCBI): domain Bacteria; kingdom Pseudomonadati; phylum Thermodesulfobacteriota; class Desulfobacteria; order Desulfobacterales; species Desulfobacterales bacterium. Next base: position 67,136 of record JAQWFD010000015.1, on the reverse strand, counting down.
ACCAGAACGCAAAGGCCTTCAACCTCTTCACTGACAAACGCCTCTTCACCGAGAGATTTATTTTTGACCAGAGTGGCATTCGACACGATACAAATGGCCCGGAGTTCGTCCGCATATGGAGCCAGTGCATCATGCATCGTTTCATTTACCGAAATGGTCACATCCGCATCGAGCGCATGGCCGATCCGTTTGGCCGCCCTTGCCGCTTCGAGTGCTTTTGTAATCTCTCCCCGGACGTCCAGAATTTGCTGCCACTTTGCCGCCAGTTCATCGTTTTTCCATCGTTCATCAAGCTCCGGCATCAAGGCAAAATGAACGCTTTCCTCTTTTCCTTCCCGGTTCGGCATGTACTTCCATATCTCTTCGGCTGTAAAGGAAAGAACCGGTGCCATCAGCCGTACGACCGAATTCAGAATCTCATAAATGGCTGTCTGTGCGCTTCTTCGCTCGGCAGACTTTGCCGGTGAGGTATAAAGCCTGTCTTTTAAAATATCCAGGTAAAACGAAGAAAGATCCACCGTGCAGTAATTGAAAAGCCCGTGATAAATGACGTGAAGGTCATAGCTTTTATAAGCGTTCAATGTCCTGTTAACCAGCTGATAAAGCTTATGAAGCGCAAATCTGTCGAGTTCGGGCATGGCCGCATAGTCAACCGCATCGGCAGCAGGATCAAAATCATACAGGTTGCCGAGCATGAATCGACAGGTATTTCGAATCCGCCGATAGGCATCGCTGAGCTGTATGAGAATTTTTTCAGAAATGCGGATATCATCACGATAATCGGACGAGGCCACCCATAGACGTAATATTTCTGCGCCATACTTGGCAATTACGGTTTTAGGGGCAACCACGTTGCCGACAGATTTGGACATTTTTTTGCCTTCGGCATCGACAACGAACCCATGAGTCAAGACGGCTTTGTAAGGGGCCTGGCCTCTTGTTTCAACAGCGGTCAAAAGAGAGCTGTGAAACCATCCCCGATGCTGATCACTGCCTTCCAGATACAAATCCGCCGGCCAGGTCAAATTGGACCGCTCTTCCAGTACCGCGGCATGACTGACCCCGGAATCAAACCATACATCCAGGATATCGGTTTCCTTTTCAAATTCATTATGACCGCAGCTGGCACAAGTGCTGCCTTCAGGAAGCAGCTGGCGGGTATCTTTTTCAAACCATACATCCGCGCCGTATGTATTGAACAGCTCAAAGATCCGGTCCGCGATCTGCGGGTTGATCATCAGTGCCTGACATTTTTTACAATAAAATACGGTAATCGGCACGCCCCAGGACCGCTGGCGGGATACACACCAGTCCGGCCGGTTCTCAATCATGCCGTAAATGCGATCCTTGCCCCAATACGGTATCCATTGAACTTTATTGATTGCATCCAGGGCTTTTTTTCTCAGACCGGTTTTGTCCATGGATATGAACCATTGAGGGGTGGCCCTGAAAATAACGGGCTTTTTACACCGCCAGCAATGAGGATAGGAATGTTCAATAGTTACCGAAGCAAGCAGTGCGCCGACTTCTTTCAGCTTTTCTATGACTTTCCGGTTGGCATCGAATACATACTGCCCGCTGAAAAATTCCACATCATCGGTAAAGCATCCCCGGTCATCCACCGGCGAATAGGCTTCCAGGCCATACCGGATGCCGACTTCATAATCTTCCCGGCCATGACCGGGTGCGGTATGCACACAACCGGTACCGGCTTCGAGCGTCACATGATCGCCCAGAATAATCAGCGAATCACGATCATACAGAGGATGACGGCAGCATTTTCTTTCAAGCGCCTGAGCCGTTATATCCGCGCAGATATTAAAATCGGAAAGGCCGAATGCCTTCATGCAAGTTTCCACAAGCGCTTTTGCCAGAATCCATACTTCGTTGTTGCCGACATCCACCGCTGCGTATTCAAAATCCGGGTGAAGGGCGATCGCCAGGTTTGCAGGCAGCGTCCACGGCGTTGTGGTCCATATCACAACCGATACCCGTTTTCCCGCCAGCTCGGGAATTTCGACACTCAGGTCGTCTTTCAAAGGAAATTTCACGTAAATAGACGGCGATTTTTCATTATGATATTCGATCTCGGCTTCAGCCAATGCCGTCTGGCAGGTGGTGCACCAGTAAATCGGCTTTTTACTTTTGAACAGGCTTCCGGCAAGAGCAAATTTACAGCATTCCCTGGCGATAATGGCTTCATAGGCGTAATTCATGGTCAGATAGGGGGTATTCCATTCACCCGCCACGCCGAGTCGTTTAAACTCTTCCCGTTGGATATCAATAAATTTTTCGGCATAGGCACGACAGAGTTTTCGAATCTGGACCTGTGTAAGTTCCTTTTTCTTCGGCCCTATTTCTTTATCGACATTATGCTCGATCGGCAACCCGTGACAGTCCCAGCCGGGCACATAAACCGCATCATACCCGGCCATCTGACGCGAACGGATGATGATGTCTTTCAATATTTTATTCAAAGCCGTCCCCATGTGAATATTGCCGTTCGCATATGGAGGGCCATCATGGAGAATAAACGGTTTTCTGCCCTTGGACATTTTTCTGAGTTTAGTATATGAATCTGCGTCTTCCCATTGTTTGAGCTGATCCGGCTCACGCGCTGCCAGATTTGCCCTCATGGGAAACTGAGTGACAGGAAGGTTAAGTGTTTTTTTATAATCCATGGAATCCTCCAGAAATCGGATCTATTTATTAAAAGTTTAAACGCTATCGTATTAGGACTATGCATGTCAATAAATTCGTAATGTATCATAAAAAGCGCAAGACAAAAAGCTTTGGTTATCCGAAAATCAGAGGACTGAGACATCGATGGGACATTGATGCTTTCTGTATCCAAAACCGGTTATGGATACACCGCATTCCGTATTTCCGAACGTGACCGCCTGATGCTACAGCATCCCTGTCCGGAATTGGGTATTTTCCTTCCGCAACTTTTGTATGGTTTGTTCCGGACTTTTTCATATTTAAAAACTCCCTGAATCAAGTCATCGGCAATCAGGCCGCTCGTGATATCGGGGCTTGATCATAACTGCGGCCATATTTTGCTGTGCGCAGCCTTGAAGTCCCGTCCGTTGCCGGCGTACGACATGGCGCGATCCGGGGAAAAGATGTCGGGACCATGAAGCGTTAAAAAGCGCAAACGGTTTGAGGCTTGCCGAGTTTTTGCGCTTTAGCTTCATGGGCCCGGCATCCCCCGGATCGTGCTGGAGAAGCCGGCAATGGACGGGACGGGCCCCGTGACATGGTGGCCGCAGTTATGATCAAACCCTGATATTGTTATCTGCCAGCACACGTTTAATTATTCAAACCGGCTGAATCCTGCAGTTTCCGCGACGAAACTGTTATATCGATCAGAACAGGATGGCCGATCCGCATGGCACGATGACACATCCCTCGCTCTGGCTGGACAAGTCCTTTAAAGACGTATTGACATATCTAACAGATACCGTCATTAATAGATTTGTCCAAACTTATGCTGCTTACTCCCGGATGATCATAATGTCCGGATCTATCCAAATCCGGACGATAGCCCTTATCCTCAAAATTACTTATTTGTATATTATGAAAATCTACCGAAAACTCATATCTCTGAAAACCATATCGGCATTATCAACGGACGAGGCCATAGAGCACATTGGACTTTTAACAGATGCCGCGTTTCGATGTCAGAAAAAAAAGGGACTGCATCAGGCGCTTTCGCTGTCAAATGAAATCAGAAAAAGAGATTTGACCATTGCCCAGCAGGCCATCCTCAACTATCATACCTCAAACATCTGGGGTAACCTGCACAAACTGCAGCTGACTTCGGAAACCGATAATTGGGAACAGATGGAAATCGAAAAACAGCTTTTTTATCTGCGTCGATCCGTCATTGCAGTCAAACAGGATGATTTCAGAGAGTTAACTGCCGTTCAGGTATGCCCCATTTATACAAACCTTGCGGCAGCGCTGTATCAAATCGGACGCTTTGTCGAAGCCATTGAGTATTGGAATAAAGCCCTGGACATCAAGCCGGATTTTTCCATGGCCAAAGGCAACAGGGGCCTGGGACTGATTCATTATGCACATGCCCTCTATGATGACGATCACGCGCTCCTTTTTTTAAGGCAGGCCCGTGACGATCTGAAATCAGCACTTGAAAGCGGGGTTGAACGCCAAGCCGAACCGGTTTTTCAAAATTATTTCCACGACCTCGAGCATGCCCTTTCTTCTGAAGCCATGCCTCATATCAATTCACACGTACAGCCGAACATACCCGGAAAAACAGAAGAAGAGATCAACTACAGAGCCTGGTGCCTCCAATACCGGCTGTTTCTCAATCCATTAAATGATCTGGGCACATTTCCGTCGGCCGCCTCAGATCTGCTGTGCACGCCGTCAATTATAATGGAGAAAGGTGAAACGCCCTATTTCCACGGATTTTACAATCAAATCAAGCAGGAATATGTTTCCGCCCGATGGCTCTACTATGACGGCATCACATCGCAGGAGCAGCACTTTTCAGACAGCCATGTTCTGCTCCTCAACACTCTGGATTATCCGGTATACGGGCTGGCAGCCGAAAAAATAAAAATATCATTCCGAATGCTGTACTCGCTGTTTGATAAAATCGCTTTTTTTCTGAATCGATACATGCCGCTATCGATTAAAGAAAAAAAAGTCCATTTCCGAACATTCTGGTATGAAAACCATACCCGCACAAACACCTTGCGAAAAACGCTGGAACTTTCAGAAAACTGGCCCCTGCGGGGATTGTTCTGGCTCAGTAAAGATTTATATGAAGACAGGGACGGCTTCAAGGAAGCTCTGGAACCGGACGCGAGAGAACTTCTTGCGATACGAAACCACCTTGAACATAAATATCTCAAATACCATGAGCCGCCCGAAAAACTGCCTTATTCCAACGACAATTCCGAATCATTCGGTTTTTCAATTCACCGCAAGGATTTTGAAATAAAAGTGTTGCGTATATTGAAAATGGTCCGGGCGGCATTAATATACCTGGCGCTGGCGATTCACAGCGAAGAAAAACGCCGACTGGAACAACGAAAGGCTTCGCAGCCGATTCAGGTAGTAGAATTGCCTTTTATCAATGACGATAGAAAAATGTAGCCCGCCCGGGGCCCGGGAAAGCATAAACCCTTTTGTTTGCCCTCCGGGAAAACCCGTATCTCCTGCGTTGCCAAGGGACGCGGCAACCGCCATATTCCGAGCTTTCGAAACGCAGTCGTACAGGATGCAGCAGCGCTTATCATATAAAATCAGGGTTTGATCATAACTGCGGCCATAACGTCGTGAGAGCCGTCCCGGCCGTTGCCGGCTTCTCCAGCACGATACAGGGGGATGCCGGTGCCATGAAGCTAAAGCGCAAAAACTCGGCAAGCCTCAAGCAGTTTGCGCTGCTTAACGCTTCATGGCCCTCATGGCGAGCCACCGGCAGCCGCCTTTAATAATGCAGGATGCAACCGCTGCCTTCCAAACGGCCCAGAAGCCGGGAAGCAGCCCGTTTCACTGCACTGTCCACATCGCAGAGCAATCCCTTGATCTCATTTCTGAAAATCTCCAGATGTTCATTATCAATTTCAAAAAGTCTTTCCAGTGCCAGAAGCCTCACCCGCACGTCGTTGTCATCAATACATTTATGAAGCGATTCGAGATAACTGATCGGGGCTGCTATCCCGCCAAGCAGCAACAGGGCATCATAGCGCAGATCGGCCTCATCATGATCAAGATATCTGAGATAAACCGATATGACCTCTTTCTGCTTTGAATAAAACCGCCACAGGTTGAAAAGTATACTTTGTTTCTGCTCCCGAGAGGCATTTTCCAATCGATCAACCAGCAGATTGAAGATCCGATCATCCCGAAGGTTGGAAAGCGCATTGACCGCACTTTCCTGGACTTCAACATCCGGATCATAAAGCAGCTCGATCAAAGATATGGCTGCCTGGGAATTTCCTTCCCACCCCAAAGCAAACGCAGCATGCATCCGGAGCATGGAGTCCTCATTTTTCAAATCTTCTATCAACCGGTCAATAAGCGGCTGGGGGTTTTTCAGATACGGAAACATGACACTGAGCTGAATCGATGTGACATGCCGGATTTCATCATCCTCTTTAGAATCGGTCAGCATCCGGTAAAATGACCATACTGACTTTTCCTTCGCAAACACGCCTAAAAACAAAACAATTTTCTGTTTCAAATCACTTTCAGCAAACGTCATGACTTTCAGCAGAATATCTACCGCTTTTTCCTTTTCATCATGGAAAAGTTCAATTGAATCCATATACGCTTCGGCTTTTTCACAAAGCCGTTTTCTGGGCGAAAACGGTATTACATTGTCTGCTTTCATTTTAATATAGATCCAGCTAAACGTTTAAAAATATGATTACCAGAAGTCTGATTCAATCATAAGTCAGCTCCAATAGACTTCAATTTTCAATCCACAAGCCCGACAACGCCAAGACGCTTTAAACAACCGAATCAAATACATCAGAATGCATTTACTTTATAAAAACAGGTTATAGCCACTTTCTTTTACTTTTTTTTTATTACAGAAGGCAATAATTATTTAGCATTGTCCATCCGAAAATGTCTTTCCCCCCCAATTTCTGTATCCATCTTCAGGGCGGGCGGTACGGTCTTCAGTCCGGCGTACCCGTGTACGCCTCCGTTCAATCCCCTGATTCACTTGATCTTAGGCAGATAAGCCCGGCGGGCTCGATCATAGGCTTCGGCCATAGTTCCGAAGTGTGGCCGCGGAGTCCCGCCCGCTTCCGGCGTACCCCATTGCGCGTTCCGGACGATGCCGCCTTCACTGAGAATTACCGGACAATCAGTTGACACTTCATTTAAAAAGAATTAGAATCATAGTTTTTATAAAAATATTGATTCGGAGGCTGATGTGTATTCAAAAATTCTTATTCTCCGGTTTGCCCAAACCGAATCCCGGGAGCCGGTTGTCTGCAATCTGGCAAAAAATTTTGACCTGACATTTAATATTCTCAATGCCACTATATTCCCCAGGAAAGAAGGGGTTATGGTGCTGGAATTGACGGGAACCAAAAAAAATTTCAAGGATGGGGTTCAGTTCCTGAAACAACACGGCATTAAAGTCCAGAATGCGTCTCAGGAAGTCAAACGAAACAACAATAAATGCACGCATTGCGGTGCATGTACCGCTGTCTGCCCAACCGGGGCACTTTCGATTCAACGGCCGGAAATGACGGTCACTTTCGATCAGACAAAATGCAGTCTATGCGAACTTTGCGTTCCGGCCTGTCCAACCCGGGCCTTTGAAATCCGTCAGCCCCGAGAGAACTTTTTTGAATGAAGCCCTTCACCGCGATTGCTGTCAGCGGCGGAATTGATTCGCTCATTGCAGCATGCCTGTTAAAGGAACAGGGCCATCATCTGATTGGCATTCATTTTATTACCGGATTTGAGCAGATTTCGTCCTCAGGCAACATGTATCCCGAGGCGCTTGAGGCCATTGGCACTTCGTTTTCATCTCTCCGGGAGTCGATAAGCCGGAAAATGTCAACCATCGCCGGGCAGCTGGATATCCCGATTGAAATCATCGATTGTCGTCATCAATTTAAAACCCACGTAATCGACTATTTTATACGTACCTACCGAAACAACAAAACCCCCAACCCCTGCATGGTCTGCAATGCTGCCATCAAATTCGGTGTTGTCTCGGACACCGCAAAAAAACTGGGTGCCACCCGACTGGCAACAGGCCATTATGCACGAAAAGTCAAAGACGCGTCCGGAAACTGTCATCTGCTCAAAGGCATGGACCTGATCAAGGATCAATCTTATTTCCTCGCCATGCTGACCCAAGATCAGCTGGAAACCGCTGTTTTTCCTCTCGGGGAGTTGACAAAAGCCCGGGTAATGGCCTTTGCTCGCGAAAAAGGCCTGTCCCCGGTTGAAAAAGCAGAAAGTCAGGATATCTGTTTTATCAAAAACGGAACCTATGGCGATTTTCTGCTGGCCCATCCGGATTTTGATCCGAAGCCGGGACCTGTTGTTGACACAAACGGAAAGCGGCTCGGAACCCATCAAGGGCTTCACCGGTTTACCGTAGGACAGCGGAAAGGGATCAATTGCCCGGCTGCCGAGCCCTACTATGTGGTCAAACTGGATAGTCGAAACAACCGACTGATTGTCGGATTCAAAAGCAATTTGCTGACGGACGGATGCGAAGTTGAACATATCAACTGGATAGGAACACCCCCCGAAACCGCATTCAGGGCGATGACCCGGATAAGATATCGGCACAGCGCTGTACCCTCCACCGTGTTTACCGACGGAGCAAATTCAGCAGCTGTCCGGTTCGATGAGCCCCAGCAGGCCGTCACCCCGGGGCAATGCGCGGTTTTTTACGATAACGATGAGGTATTAGGCGGAGGTTGGATTACTTTTGACCGGCAAGAACTGTAAATATCAGATCACGACGTTAGGCTGTAAAGTCAATCAATGCGAATCCGAAGCTCTGGCGCACCATTTATCCCAATCGGGATGGAATTCTTCTCAAGCCGATGATCAGGTAAACGTCTGTATCATCAACACCTGTACTGTCACACAAAAGGCAAGCATGCAGTCCAGACAGGCCATCCGGCAGGCGGTCCGGGCCAATCCCGACGCACTGATCATTGTCACGGGATGCTATGCCCAGACCGAACCCGATGCCATCCGAAAAATCCAGGGCGTAGACTATATTATCGGCAATTCAGACAAACACAACATCCCCCGCATTCTGTCCGGTTCTTTGGAAGCCCCTGCTTCTGCAACATGTCAATGTCATGACATATCCACAGAACGGCGGTTTCAGCCGTTGCCGGACATATCCATCGGAACCCGGACCAGGCCGTTTTTAAAGATTCAGGACGGATGCAATAATTTTTGCACATACTGCATCGTTCCGTTTGCCCGGGGACGAAGCCGGAGCATGCCGCCCGAAGACGTCCTGAGCCAAATTCGCAAGCTGAAACAGAGCGGCTATCGGGAAGTGGTTCTTACCGGTATCCATCTTGGCTGTTATGGGCTGGATCTGTCACCAGACACCAGTCTGTTGTCTCTGATTCGTCGGATTGAGGAATCCGGTTGTATTGACAGGGTACGGTTAAGTTCCATTGAACCGCATGAACTCAGCCCGGACATCATCCGGCTGGTATCTGTATCCGAAATGTTCTGCCGTCACTTTCATATTCCCCTGCAAAGCGGCGATGACCGTATTCTTAAAAGAATGCACCGTCCCTATACGCGCTCTTTTTTCAAAAACCTCGTGTTTCAAATCCATGAGCTGATGCCCGATGCCGCCATCGGGGTCGACACGCTGATCGGTTTTCCCGGAGAAAACCCGGAAGCCTTTGAAAACACGTATTCGCTGATTCAGGAATTACCCGTGAGCTATCTGCATGTATTTCCGTTTTCATCCCGCAAAAACACCCCGGCAGCACGATTTCCGGATAAAGTCCCCCCGGGTGAAATCAAAAACCGATGCCGGCTGATGCGCGAACTTGGGAACCGGAAAAAGACCCGATTCCTTGAAAACCTGGTTGGCACCCAAACCAGAATTCTGGTCGAAGAAAAAACAGACACAAAAACCGGCCTGATGAAAGGCATGTCTTCCAACTATATTCCGGTGCTGTTCACCGGAGAAGACCATTTCAAAAATAAAATCATTACGGTCAGACTCGATCGGATAACTAAAAACTCCCAGGTGTTCGGCTCCCGGATAGATCCCCGGATGTAGCCGGAATTTTCCCCGGGTATCCATCGGCAGTCTATTTTCCACGTATGCGACTTGGCCTGTGGAATGCGAAGCCCATTTTTCTATGGGTCAGGCTCGGATTTTAGACTTCAAAATACCCCATAGCGGCCATCCCGGAAAAAATCGGCTATATTATCCAGCGCAGGACCCAGATGCATCTTCATTTAATGGGTTCATTTTTCAATAAGGCATCCAGAATCTTCGGCACATAGTCTTCTGCCTTGCTGGCATGAAAACTGCATGATGCCGCCCCGTAATGGCCGCCCCCCTCAAACCCTGACAGCAGGAGCCCGGCATTGACTTTACAGTTACGATTAAAAATACTGTGCCCCACGCTGACAATCAGTTTGTCCCGATTGTCATTATCATAACGTATTTTCACGTTAACTGCAGAACCGGGAAACATGGAATAGACCAGAAACCGATTCCCTGAGGGTGTTTCAGTTAACATGCGGAAATCTGTGATCGAAACGTGCCTGTTCAGCCGGGTATATTTTTTCAGCGTCTCCTTGTAGCGCCTGTTCTGTTCAACCACAGAACGGCAGCGGGCGATGACTTCCGGATTCTTCATAACGAAATTAATATCATAAGTTCTGAGCAAATCAACGAGCCGGTTCCAGTAGGCTTCATCCTCTTGACTATGACTTGATATGGTCATGGAAAGCAGCACGTAGTCATACTTTTCCGGATACTGGACTTCATCCAGGGTTAATTCGGCAGAATCAATTTTATCTGTTTCTCTGACCAGTTTGCTGTAATTCCGTTGAAATCTGTCCAGATAATATCCGTAAACGACACCCGCGGCTGAAGGAGCTATTCTGAAAGCACCATTAAATGGCCTGGCAATCTGATTGGTATAATGATGATCAAACCATAACGAGCAGTCATAATGATATGGAAGGTTGGCAATTATATCACCGGACTGAATATCAACCAGCCCTTTTTGCATATCATTCGGTTCCACCCATTTTATCGGGGGCCTGATATCTTCGACGTCATAGAGAAGAACCGCACAAACAACACCATCAAAATCAGGACGTGTAACTATACGCATGGGTTAACTCCTATTCGTTTGTTTCCCCTTGTCCATCCGGAAACAGGATATTTTTTAAGTTCAAGGAAGTCGAACATTTGCACGCACTACATGAAGTATTTCGAGGATTAAAAACAGAGACTGGTCCCGGAGGAATTATTGAAATACCAGATGATTCCTCCGGATCAGGTATCTGCTGACCGTAATATTGATGAATGCTCAATAATAAATATTTGAAAAATTTTTTATATATTATATCAATGTACTGTATATAATATCAATATTATCTTTAAAATACTTCCATGCGTGGTTATCCCGCAAATCATATCAGATCCTGAATCAGGATTTTTCCCCATGAAGATAAGCAAATCTCCCTATGGACACGTTTAAGTCAGCAATGCTATGGTTAATCCACCTTAAAGTCTGCCTGAATTCAGCCAGGAAACATGATAGATTCTGAACCCCAGGGGTAGTTTTTTCAAATTCGAAGTAGACGAAGTTTTGTACACCCGACATATTCAAAGTATCCAAATTTTCGCCCAGAATCGAGCCATCCCGAAGATTGAAGCAGAGACTGGGTAAATAAGCGCAGACTTCGAAAAACCATGTGTGGATGAAAACTATCATAGCATACCGTATCTGATATAGAATCGAATTAATTCTTAACCGGAGAGGAATTATCTATGGGTGTTTTTGCGGAAAAATTTCAATGCAAATCTGATGGTGAACACTTCTGGATTTTATTTGAACAGGGAGAATCACGAAAGCCGATTTGTGTTTTAACCGATCAGGAAATGAATGAAATCGTTCAAAAGTATGTGCAGACAACCTACAAGTATGACAGCGGCCCCGAAAATATTTCGTACTATCCGAGCAAACAGACCGGCTGAAAAAGGGTATGCCGGGCGCTAATCATCATTGACCTGAAATCAAAAAAAACCAATCCCAGTTATATTTGCCGCCATACGATTGTCTTAAACAGCAAGCACTTCCGTTCTTCTGTCTGCCGGATTTTCCGGTACCATTTTCAAATGCGGCATTCTTACCCGTTTTTTATTCCCGATTCGGGCCAATCAGATTGGATCCTCATTTTTTACCACCCAAAAAGGGGGTTAGCCAATACAAGCTAACCCCCTTTTCTTATTTGTGGTGCCGAAGGGGAGACTCGAACTCCCACCGGAGTACTCCGACTAGACCCTGAACCTAGCGCGTCTACCAGTTCCGCCACTTCGGCATGAATCACATACAGATGAATCATCTGTTGCTTTATTTCATGAATGAGTATATCTATAAAAATTTAGTCTCCATGTCAAGCGAATAATTTTAAAGGTTCAGGGACATCCATGCAGCTGATAGAACGACTTGAGGATATTAAACAACCGTATAAAAATGCCGTAATTACCATTGGTAATTTTGATGGCGTCCACATAGGACATCAGGCCCTTTTTCAGGAAGTGATCGAAAAAGCCGATTCCATCGTCGGCACATCGATTGCCATGACCTTTGATCCACATCCAATAAAGTTTCTTAACAAAAACGGCCCTCCGCAAATAACCCTGTATGAACAGAAAATTGAACTGATTGAAAAATCCAATATAGATGTGCTGATCTGCACCCCATTTTCGAAGGAATTTTCAGAATTAACGGCCAGACAGTTTGTCGAGGACATTCTCGTAAAGCGCATTGGCGTAAAGGCCGTCATTGTCGGCGGGGATTATATGTTCGGACGCAACAGGGAAGGCAATCTTGATTTACTGAAAACCTACGGGCTTGAATATGGTTTTGAAGTAATCATTGCAGACTGGATTAATACATCCGATAAAGGGAACGAACGAATCAGCAGTACTAAAATTCGTGAACTGGTCATGGATGGACAGATTGAAAAAGCCCGAAAACTGCTCGGCCGACATTATCAGATCAAAGGAACAGTCGTTACCGGGCGCAACAGAGGCGGTAAGCTTCTCGGATTTCCTACGGCCAATATCCACCTGGATGATGAGTTATGCCCCAAGATAGGTGTATACGCCGTGACCGTCCAATACCGGGACAAACGGTACAAAGGCGTTGCCAATATCGGATACAGCCCCACCTTTGATGACCATATCTATACCATCGAAATTCATATTCTGGATTTTAATGAGAACATTTACAGAGAGGATATCCGGGTAAACTTTATCAAACGGTTAAGAGATGAAATTAAATTTTCCGACATCCACGCGCTTTCCGAACAAATCAAAACCGATATTGCGGTGGCACGTCGTATTATTTCCCTGTAAGGGCATCGGAAAAAATAAATTGTGCCGGGATTGCGCGGGATTTTTGTCTGTCTTCAAGGCGTATCAAAGATACGCATACTCATTGGATGTGCTCTTTGAGAGCAACGCGGAAGACGGGCAAAAAGACAAGCAAAACTGTGCAATTTATTCTTGCCGATGCCCTAACACCTGATATCACATACACGATATGAAACGACTTGTTTTTTCCTTTTTTTCAGGGTTGCTGATTTCGACAGCCGCGTTTTATCTTTCGTTCCGTAACATCCCAGTTTCTCAAGTAATTCATTATTTTAACTCCGTCAATTATATCTGGGTATTTCCCTCGGCTGCGATTATTTTAATGAGCTTCGGACTCCGGGCTATCCGTTGGCAGCTTATCCTGAGTTCAACTCACACCATCGGATTCTGGAAAGCGTTTCACCCGCTGATGACAGGATTCATGTTAAACTGCATCCTTCCTGGCAGAATGGGTGAACTGGCAAGACCCGCCATTTTAAAAAAAAAAGAGGACGTGCCCTTTTCAACGGGTCTGGCTACGGTTGCAGCAGAACGGATATTTGATGTCATTTTGCTGATTATTTTATGCGTTATCGTACTATTGACGGTCCAAATCGATCCGTATCTGAACATCCCGTTCGGAGGCTACACGTTAAACCGGGCCACCTTGATCACGTTAGGTTCCGGCATGATCAAACTCGTTCTCCTGTTGCTCGGTGCGATCGTACTGATCAGCTTTAAAGCTGCACGGGATCTGATACAAACGGCCGTTATCGGCATCCCCCATTTGTTTTTCTTTACCAGCGTTTCGTTCCGGGAAAAAATAAATAACAGATTATGTTCACCATTAATCCATTGTATGAACAATGTCACATCGGTATTCAGTCTGTTGAAAGATGTGAAAAAGACCTTGATTTGTTCCACTCTGTCAATCGGAATCTGGGGACTTGCCGCTCTTTCATATTATGCCATGGCGTTCGGCTGCCCGGGAATTGAGTTATCATTTCTTGAATTATCCGCCGTTATGATTATAATATGTGTATTTATTGTATTGCCTTCTGTTCCGGGATACTGGGGAATCTGGGAGGCAGGCGGCATGTTTGCCATGGCCCTGTTTGGTGTAACTGCAGAAACGGCCGCCGGCTATACGCTTGTAAATCATGTCGTCCAAATGGTTCCGGTCATCATAGTGGGCCTGATATCCACATTTGTGAGCAGCATTAAGGGCAGAAAACAGAGGGCAGAGGGCAGATGACAGAGGGCAGAGGGCAGATGACAGAGGGCAGATGACAAAGAACAGTGGGCAGTGGGCAGTGGGCAGAGGAGTATCAGAAATTTTTCAGCAAATCGAGGCATCCCCCCTCAGTCCCCAGCCCTCAGTCCTCAGTCCTGTTCCCCCTGCATAATCCTGAAAATATATTATCAGAAAGGTACTAAATATGGGCGTTTTTGAAGTCCTGACATATCCGGACAAATTTCTAAAGCAACCGACCCGGCCGGTTGAACAAGTTGATACGACAATTCAAAACATCATTGATAAAATGGCAAAAACCATGTATGAAGCCCCGGGTATCGGCCTTGCCGCCAATCAGGTGGGAGTGGGCCAAAGTATCATCACCTATGATGTATCCTCCGGAGAAGAACGCAATCTGCAGGTTCTCATCAACCCGAAAATCATATCCCATGAAGGGTCAATACTGTCAGAGGCTGAGGGATGTCTGAGTGTCCCTGATTTCAGGGCGGATGTAAACCGCGCTGAAAAAGTCATGGTTAAAGGGCTTGACAGAGAAGGCAACCCGGTTTCCATCGAAGCGGAGGGGATGCAGGCCATTGTGCTGCAACACGAAATCGATCATTTAAACGGCAAACTGTTTATTGACCGCATCAGTCCGCTAAAGCGGGAAATGTATAAACGCCGGCTCAAAAAGAAACAGAAAAGCAATTTGAAATGACACTGAAAATCGTATACATGGGAACACCGGAATTTGCCGTTCCTGCGCTCCAATCTCTGCATACACAGGGATATGATATCGCGCTGGTAGTAACCCAACCGGACCGGCCAAAAGGCAGGGGACGGAAGCTGATTGCGCCTCCTGTCAAACAAACGGCTGACGCACTGGGATATCGGGTTATCCAGCCCGAATCCATCAAAACCAGTGCATTCAAAGATCAGGTCGACTCACTGAAGCCGGATGTTATCGTGGTCGTTGCCTTTGGCCAGATATTGCCGGAAGCCATCCTGAATATCCCCGGATTCGGCGCCATAAACATCCACGCTTCACTTCTTCCAAAATATCGGGGGGCCGCACCGATTCAGTGGGCCGTAATCAATGGAGAGACAGAGACCGGCGTGACCACCATGTTCATGGATAAGGGACTTGACACCGGGGATATGTTATTATCCTCCAGAATACCCATCTGGCCTGACGACACGTCCGAGACGCTGCATGATCGCCTGGCTGATCTGGGGGCGAATTTGCTGATCAGGACCCTGCAAGATCTCGAATCAGGAAACCTTCACCCGGCAGCTCAGAATCATTCCAACTCAACCTACGCGCCGTTGCTGAAAAAAAGCGACGGACATATCGACTGGACTAAACCTGCCGAACTTCTGGACCCCTTTATCCGGGGAATGAATCCATGGCCCGGGGCGTTTACATTTTATGGCGGCAGCCGTCTTAAAATTTTAAAAGCAACGTCGATCGCCAAGCATACAGCCGCTCCACCCGGAACCGTTATACAAGGATTTCCGGATGAACTGGTCATAGCCACGGAGAAAGGCGTTTTATCGATCATCGAAATTCAGGGTGCATCCGGCAAGCGGCTTTTGATTAAAGATTTTTTAAGAGGCCACCCGTTGGTACCAGGGACAGTTTTGACTTAAACGGTCGTGAGTCTGCGGGTCGTGAGTCGTGGAAAATCTGTCCGGAAATCACAATAGCGTAAAAGCGAAAAGGGCTTCAGGCTCAGAATCATTTAATGAAAGCTTCATAACTATGCCAATTGATGCACGACAAATGGCCTTGTCCGTATTGAACCGTCTGCAGGATGAAAACAAAACGCTCGACACCATCATGGAAGAAGCCTACGCGTCAGACGTGCTCCATGACAAACGGGAAAAAGCGCTGCTTCAGGCGCTCGTATTCGGCGTTTTACGCTGGCAGGGCAGACTTGACTGGATTATCGCCCAATTTTCAAAAAGCCCTTTGCAGAGAATCGAACCTGAAATTTTGAATATTCTCAGGCTCGGCCTGTTTCAAATTATTTACCTGAGTAAAATCCCCGTCTCCGCCGCCGTCAACACATCTGTTGAAATGGCAAAATCCACTGCCCCCCTCTGGGTAGTCAAATTCGTCAATGGCGTTTTACGAAATGCGGTCAGAAAACATGAAACCCTCGAATTTCCGGACCTGCATACCGATCCGGTGACGGCCCTCTCGGCAACAAAATCATTCCCCCGATGGTTGATCCTCAGATGGCTGAAACGCTACGGCCTCGAGGAAACAGAACAGCTCTGCGATGCCATCAATAAAATTCCTCCGTTGACCATTCGAACCAACACGATTAAAGCAACCCGGGAAGAGCTGATCAAAAGTCTGGAAACCGGAGTCGAGCAACCTCAGCCTACCCGATTTTCACCCGATGGAATCACATTCAGTCACCCCGGAGTTGCAATACCTGACCTTCCGTCTTTCCGGCAGGGATGGTTTCAGGTTCAGGATGAAGCGGCACAACTTGTCACACTCATGTTGAATCCGCAGGCCGAGGATACGGTTCTGGATGCCTGTGCCGGCCTCGGCGGGAAAACCGGGCATATCGCCCAGCTGATGAAAAACCGGGGACGCATTGTCGCCATGGATAATGACAGCCATAAACTCGAGCGGCTTAAGGCTGAAATGCAGCGACTCGGGGTTGAAAATACCACTGTGCGCTGCCATGATCTGACCCGGCCGATAAGTGATGAATACCATGCGCTGTTTGATCGGATTTTAGTGGATGCCCCCTGCTCCGGCCTCGGCGTTCTCCGGAGAAACCCTGATATAAAATGGCGTCTGTCCAAAAAAAATTTCCGGAACTATCAAAAACGACAGATCCAGTTTATGGATCATCTGGCGCCGTGCATCAAACCATCCGGGATCATCGTCTATTCGGTCTGCAGCACAGAATCTGAAGAAAATGAAGACGTGATCAATGCCTTTTTAACCACACATTCCAAATTTATCATAGATAAAGAACTGGCATATCTGCCATCTCAAATCCACTCACTGGTCAATGAGAAGGGATATATGAAAACTCAGCCTCACGCACACCATATGGATGGATTTTTTGCCGTGGTCTTTAAACGAAATTCATAGGTACTGAAAACGTGCTGTTTCGAATATTGAAAATAACAGCACTGGCTGCCATTGCTGTAGCAGTTGCCGGTATAAGCGCCTATTTTACGTTTTCGCTGATCATCAAAAGCGAAGCGGCCGTAGTGGTTCCGGAGCTTGTCGATAAAGATGTGGTTTACGTGCTTGAACTGCTTACGGATCTGGAGTTGAATACGAAAGTGAAGGGCTCTGAATACAGTGAAACCATTTCCAAAAATCGTATCATTTTTCAGGAACCCGAGGCCGGGGCAGAGATCAAAAAAGGCAGAGATGTCACACTCATCATCTCCAAAGGCCCGGAGACCATACTGGTTCCAAATCTTAAAGGGGCTTCAGCCCGTCAGGCACGACTTATCCTTGAAGAAAATGGCCTGCGTCAAGGACATATTGCCTACACCTACCATAACCTTACGGTAAAAGAATTCATTATCGCTCAATCCCCGGCACCCGAATTCAAAACCCGGCACGACAGTGCCTGCAATATGCTTGTCAGTATGGGGCCACGACCCGGATCATTTAAGATACCGGAGCTGAAAGGACTCTATCTGGACGATGCCATTTCAAGGATCGAAGATATCCACCTTGTTGTCGGCAATATCACCGCCACGTTCCAACCCGCTCAAACCCAAAATACGATTATCAGTCAGCAGCCTCCTTCAGGCTATCGAGTTACGGAAGGCAGCGAGGTCAATCTGATTATCAATCGAAAGGCTGAAGCCAAAGAAGCGCACATTTCATATGGTATGCGTGGCATCGGTCTGTTTCAATATAAAGCGGCCGATGGCTTTCTAAAACGACATATTCGTATCGAACTGAACTGTTTCGGTCTTGCCAATACACTGTTTGACAATTATGTCCATCCGGGCAAAAGCCTATGGTATCTCATACCCGGAAACGCAGGGGCCACCGTTTTGATTTATGAAGACGATATCCTGATCCGGACACAGGTATTTGATTGATGGGTTGATTGAAAACACACTTTAATACCCATATTCTGAAGGCCAAATTTATCTGGATGGGCACGAGTAAAAAAATAACCCCTTTAAATAATCCGCGTCACTCTGCGGGATGCATTTTTATCTGAACAAAGGAGATGGTATACAATTATGAAACTCATCGCACCTTCAATATTATCCGCCGATTTTTCAAAACTCGGCAAAGAAATCACATCCGTTGAAAAGGCCGGCGCGGACTGGATACATGTAGACGTGATGGACGGTCATTTTGTTCCTAACATCACGATGGGGCCCATTGTGGTCAGTGCTGTCAAGCGCGTCACATCCCTTCCCATTGACGTACACCTGATGATTGAACAACCGGATCGATACATTCCGGATTTTGCAACCGCCGGAGCATCCTGGATTTCTGTCCAGGTGGAAGCATGCACGCATCTGAACCGGACCGTTCAACTGATTAAAGACTCCGGGGCAAAGGCAGGCGTTGTTCTGAATCCTGCCACGTCATTAACGTCACTGGACTGGATACTTGATGATCTGGACTATGTACTGCTTATGAGCGTCAATCCCGGATTCGGCGGGCAGTCTTTTATTCCGAACTGTTTAGAAAAAATCAATATGCTTCGAAAAATGATTCAGGCAAGAGGTCTTTCCACTCTGATAGAAATTGACGGCGGCGTCAATGAGAACAACATCAGAGATATTTCACGTGCCGGCGTTGACGTGTTCGTTGCCGGATCCGCCGTATTCGGAAACCCGGACTATGTAACTGCCATTGAAACGCTCCGGAAAAATTTATAGCCTGACGCAAACCGGCAGAGACAGATGAACAGGGTTCATAAAAACGTCCCGGAGGTTATGAACCCTGCCTCAAATTCAGTCCCACCCTGTCAGAAACCACCGCTTACAAGTCAACATCCAATCCGGTAAAATCCGGTCTGTGGCAGTACTTCAATGTATTTATTTTTTTATTTGTCATATACCTGAATATCCATCAAACCCCCTTCAATTCCAGTAAGATCTGGTTTTCTTCCGCTTGACACCCTACACGGCTTCTTATATTATTTTTTATATCTACCGGCCATCAGGAATCTGTCCTCTGACCGGTTCTATATTCTTAACTCAGTCCTCGGCACGCAGTCCTGCCCTCTGCCCTCTGGCAAATGAAAGGATCGCACATGAAACGGCTGTTTGTCTCACCGACATTTCATGCGTTTTTATTCTGCATCGTCTTTTTGTTGTTCAACTGGCCGGTTTTATCCGTATTTCAAGAAAAGGCACATGCCGCAATATGGATTTATCTATATTCAGTATGGGGCATTTTTATTTTGTTACTATTTTTGATCGCCATCTGCCACAACGATTCAAGCGCCCGCGTGAATAAAAAAAATCGTGTATAAGGTCGTGTATAAGGATTGATACATGGTTAACGAGTTGACAGCTATTCTGATTTTTCTCCTTTACTTCGGATTCCTGTTTCTGATTGCACATTGGGCAGAACGCAAGGCAGCCGCCGGCCAAAGCATCACCAACAATCCCGTGGTCTATTCACTGTCGATCGCGGTTTATTGCACCACCTGGACCTACTATGGCAGTGTCGGAATTGCTGCAACGACCGGCATGCTGTTTATCACCTATTTTATCGGACCAACCATCGCTACCGTTTGCTGGTGGATCGTACTCCGCAAACTGGTTCGGATTAAAAATACCCACCGCATTACCAGCATCGCAGACTTTATTTCTTCCCGATATGACAAATCCGGCGCATTGGCCGCTCTTGCTACCATAGTGGCAATTGTTGGCATCATGCCCTATATCGCGCTTCAATTAAAATCCATCCTGTCCACGGTCAGCATCATTACGGCAACTCCAACGTCAAGTTCATTGGTCGGAAGTCATTTGAGCTCCATTGTCGTTGGATTGTTGATCGTATTTACCATCATCTTCGGAGTCAGAAGACTGGACCCCACGGAACGCCATGAAGGCATGGTCATGGCACTTGCTGTCGAGTGCGTCATAAAGCTGCTGGCACTGGTCACCGTGGGGCTGTTCGTCACCTACTCCGTGTTCGATGGTTTTACGGATATTTTTCAGCAACTTTCCGAAAGCGCCTACAGCAGTCTGATGAGCGTTGGCGGAGCGGAAAAATCGCCCTATCTCATCTGGACCACCTACATCATTTTATCCATGTCAGCCATCATATTTCTGCCACGGCAGTTTCATATCGCCGTGGTAGAAAATTCTCATGAAACGCACATTCTCACCGCCATGTGGCTTTTCCCTCTGTATTTATTAGTGATCAATATTTTTGTATTTCCCATCGCCGCCAGCGGCCTGCTGCAGGGATTCAGCATACAGGATGCCGATACGTTCGTCCTTCAGATCCCCCTGTACGAAAATAAACCCTGGCTGGCCATGCTGGTCTTTATCGGTGGCTTCTCAGCCGCCGTCGGCATGATTATGATCAGCTCCATGACGCTTTCCACTATGGTGACCAACCATCTGCTGCTGCCGTTAATCAGCTGGATCAAGTGGCTGGAATTTCTCAAACGACACCTGTTGAAATGCAAATGGGCTTCCGTGGGCCTTGTCATACTGGCCAGTTATCTGTTTGAGCGTACAGTCGGCGGGACCTACATGCTGGTCAACATCGGGATGATTTCATTTTCAGCCGTCCTTCAGTTTGCCCCGTCAATCCTCGGAGGTATCTTCTGGCACAAGGGTAATAAAGCCGGAGCAATAACGGGATTGAGCGCCGGGTTTATCGTATGGGTCTATACCTCCATGACCCCGACCTTGATTAAAAGCGGATGGATGTCCACGGCAATTCTTGAAAACGGCCCATGGGGAATATCGTTTCTCAATCCCGAGCAACTGTTCGGATTATCCGGTCTGATTCCATTGAGCAACACCTTGTTCTGGTCAATGCTGGTCAATATCGGCGGCTACGTTCTCGTCTCTCTGATAATTCCACAGAGCAGAACCGAACAACGCCTGGCCGAAGAATTCGTCGGCGCCCTGCCTGCGGGTGCTTATGTAGATCGAAGCACCTTCAAAAGAGCCTATATTGACTTGCTCAAAAAAAAAGAAGAGATTCATCGCCTGTTGATGCAGTATTTTTCCGAAAAAGAGGCCTTCATCGTCACGGAAAAATGCTGCCAGCCCCTCAAAAACAAAAAAAAGATATCCATCACCGAACTTCTCAAACTTCACAGAGAAGTGGAAAGATTTCTGTCCGGCTCCATCGGAGCAGCCGCAGCCCATAAAGCCATATCGAAAAACGCTGTCTTCACCAGCCAGGAAACAAAAGATCTGATGGCCGTATACGGTGAAATATTAGCCAATTTCAGAGTGTCCCCGGAAGAACTCAGGGCCAAAATTGACTATTACCAGGAAAAAGAATCCTTGCTCGAACAGCATGCCGGAGAGCTGGAAAAACTGAACAAGGTATTGGAACTGCGCATCAAAAAGCAGAGAGAAACTGAAAAAGCCCTGGCAGAGTCTGAAAGAAAGTATCGGAGCATATTTGAAAACGCCCTTGAGGGAATTTTTCAATTAAGCCCGGAAAAATATTTTATTAATGTCAGCCCTTCAATGGCGCAGATTCTCGGCTACGATTCACCGGAGGATCTGATTGTCAATATCAATAATGTGGAGCAGCAGTTATGTGTTACCCCCCTGCAACTCAGGAATCTTCTGAACGAGTTAAATCAGCATGATGTGGTCAAAAATTTTGAATGCCAGTTTTACCGGAAAGACAGGAGCCTGATCTGGGTACTGATCCAGGCCAGAGCGATTCGTAATACGGCGGGGAACCTGATCGGAATCGAAGGATTCATCCAGGATATCTCCAACAGAAAAAAAGCCGAAGACGCGTTGCGTCAGGCCTATCTGGAAATGGAAAACCGGGTGGAGCAACGGACGGCCGAACTGAAAAAAATGAATGAGGAACTTCAGAAAACCAAAGAAAAAGCGGAAGCCGCCACTCGGGCGAAAAGTGAATTTCTGGCCAACATGAGCCATGAAATCCGAACACCCATGAACGGGATCATTGCAGCCACGGACCTGGCTCTCGATGAAGAAATGCCCGAAAAGATTCAGCATTACATGAAAATCATTCACACCTCAGCTTACTCGCTGTTAGGTCTGATCAATGATATACTTGATTTTTCAAAAATTGAGGCAGGAAAACTGGATCTGGAATCGCACCCTTTCCGATTGGATGAGCTTCTGGATCGGGTGGTGGAAATGTTTATCAACAAAACAGTGGAAAAAAAAATCGAGGTTCTGGTCGATATCGCTACCGATACCCCAAGAGCCCTGATTGGAGATTATCATCGCATCCAGCAGATATTGATCAATCTTCTCAGCAATGCGGTAAAATTTACGGATCCGGGTGGAGTGATTCTGATCGGGGTCAATGTCGTCCAGCAAACGGGCGACTGCATATCCCTGTCAATTTTTGTCAAAGATACGGGTATCGGCATTGCCCCGGAATATCAGGCCAGCCTGTTTGAATGCTTCAGCCAGGCAGATTCGTCTTCCACCCGGAAATATCAGGGAACAGGACTGGGGCTGTGTATCTGCGACAAACTGATCAAGATAATGAACGGCCGGATCTATTTCAGCAGCACCCCCCGTGAAGGAAGCACATTTTTCTTTACCATCCCGCTGGAACTTCAGCCGGAAGCAGAGCTTAAAAAACTGATTCCCCCATCGGATATTCAGGACTTGAAGGTCATGGTGGTTGACGACTGTGAAGACAGCCGTTTTATCATGCAGAAGATACTGGAATCATTCAATTTCAAAGTCGAACTTTTTTCTTCCGGCAAAGAGGCACTTCTTCGTCTGGAACGGCCTGACATCGCTCACTACCCGATTGATCTGATCCTGATAGATTGGCTCATGCCTGAAATGAACGGCATTGAAGCCTCAAAAATCATTCGGGAGAAACTGAAACTGACCCAGCCCATCATTTTAATGACGGCCTTCGGCACTGATGAAGAAAAACGTGAGGCTGAACAGGCCGAAATCAATGCATTTTTAACCAAACCCATATACCCGTCCACGCTCTTTGATGCCATCATGGATGCCTTCGGAAAAGAGCCCGCAGGCGTTGAAAAACTTGAAAATTATATCACCACAAAAGCATCCATTTACAAAAACCGCCTGCGCGGACTTAACGTACTGGTAGCTGAGGACAATTTCACCAATCAGCAGATCGCACAAGCCATTCTGGAAAAAGCCGGTATCGGGGTCCGCATCGCAAATAACGGAAAAGAAGCGATCGAAGCGATTGAAAAAGAGTCCTACGATGCCGTACTCATGGATATTCAAATGCCTGAAATGGACGGATATGAAGCCACTTCACTGATCCGAAAAAATCCCCGGTTCAAATCCCTGCCGATCATCGCCATGACGGCTCATGCCATGAAGGGTGATGAAGAAAAATGCCTTGAGGCCGGAATGGATGGATATATATCCAAACCGGTCAATCAGGACCGATTATTTTATACCATGTGGAAACTGATTCAGCCTGCCCGAAAGGACATGCTCGACGAACGGCCCGAAACCCGGCCTGAGGCCGGATCGAAACAAAAGGAGACAGCTCCTGTTCCGGACGAGGCCCTGCCCTCGTCCCTTCCGGGAATTGATATTCATAACGCCATGAAAGCACTGGACATAGCCCCGCACACATTCAAAAAAATCCTGTCAGGATTTGTAAAAAACAACAGAGAAACCGCAAAGCGCATCCTGGAGGCGAATCAAAACGAAAACTGGCACCTGCTTCACCGAATATGCCACAGCCTCAAAGGCAGCGCGGCGAACCTGGGTGCAAACAGATTATATCAAGCGGCTCAACAGGTAGAACCCTCTGTCAGAGAAAATATTCATCCTGAGCCGGAATTGATCCGCGAGGTCACAGACGCTCTGGATCAGGTTATTGCTTCACTGACATCACTGTTTGCCGGTTCAGATGCGGATACTGAGGTCTTCAACGACCGGCCAGCTGATCCGCTCGCGCTTCAAACCGCCCTTACCCGGCTTTCAGAGGCGCTGATAACTGCAGCTCCCCGGGAAGTAAATAAACACTTCCTGACTGTCAAACATAATTTAAAAAGTCCGATGGTTCAAAAACTCGAACAGCTGATTAACCACTATGACTATGATGAGGCTTTGATAACTTTGAAACAGATTTCAGAATTCTGCGGACTGGATCAGGAGAAACAAGATGGCACCGATGGATAATCAACAGGCTCTGGTTCTGATTGTGGATGACAATCCCACTAACATCGATTTGCTGGTCAACACGCTCCAGTCAGATTACCGGCTCGGAATTGCCAAAGACGGAGTCAAAGCACTGGCGTATTCGGCAACCTATCTGCCCGATCTGATCCTGCTGGATATCATGATGCCGGTCATGAACGGTTACGAAGTATGCAGCCGCTTAAAAAATACCGTTGAAACCCGAGACATTCCGGTCATATTCATTACGGCATTGATTGAAACCGACCAGAAAACAAGAGGATTTGAAGTGGGTGCCGTCGACTACATTACAAAGCCGTTTCATGCAGGAGAAGTCAGAGCCAGGGTGAAAACCCACTTATCGCTCAAACAGATGAGAGAAACTTTAAACGCGCAGAACATCATCCTTGAACAAAAAGTCGAAGAAAAAACCACACAACTCAGGGAAATGCTGTATTCAACCATTCGGACCATGGCGCTGACCCTGGAAATAAGAGACCCGTACACAGCCGGTCATCAACAACGCGTCGCGCAGCTGGCATGTACAATTGCCAGAAAGCTGGACTATTCCGAAGAAAAAATCAACGCCATACGGTTTGCGGGCCTTCTGCATGATATCGGAAAAATCCGAATTCCTGTTTCCATTCTCAACCGGCCGGGGGAACTGCTTGATGCCGAATTCATGTTGATCCGCATGCATCCGGAAACAGGGTATGAAATTCTTAAGCATATCCCGGCCCCATGGCCACTGGCAGATATCGTTCTCCAGCATCATGAACGACTGGACGGCTCAGGATACCCCAAAGGCCTCAAAAGCGACCAGATTCTTCCGGAAGCTAAAATCGTGTCTGTTGCCGATGTCATGGAAGCCGAAAGCTCTTACCGGCCTTATCGACCGGCGAAGGGAATTGAATATGCACTTGAGGAAATCACGAAAAATCGTGGAATACTTTATGATCCGAATGCGGTCGATGCTTGCGTCAACCTGTTTCGAAATGAAAATTTCAAATTTGAAACGGATGAAAAATCAACTCCAACGCCAGGTAATGAGCATCCGGAAATAACATAGTTTTCCTGATTTTTTTTTACTTTTTCTTACTATTGACCTTCATTGCATTGATTGATAAATTGTTTGACAAATCAGGACTGGTTCTATCATCGACCCTTGCGTCATCCCCCCTTTTGCGGGAATGCCGAGAACGGGATACAGCTCTGTAAAAAAGAGGACTTGATCATAACTGCGGCCATATTTTGCTGTGCGTAGCCTCGGAGTCCCGCCCGTTGCCGGCGTACGGCATCCGCCGGATCGCGCTGGAGAAGCCGGCAATGGGCGGGACGGACCCCGTGACATTGTGGCCGCAGTTATGATCAAGCCCAAAAAAGAATTTGGCTGAAGTTAGAACCCAGTCCGACAAATTAACCGTCAAATGTAGGTGCTTGAATTGGAAACACGTATTGACAAGGTATTCTCCAGAGCAACGCCAAATACCGCTGGTCAAAAAAACCGCTGGTATTCCATGATATTTTCCTGATATTGAAAGTGAGGATTAAATGAAAATCATTCATTATTCTGAGGCAGAATCCAGAAGTTTTAACAATGAAACCGTAAAAGGCGTGACGGGTCGGGTCTTGATTGGCAAAGCTGACGGCGCTTTGAACTTTTGCATGCGAGTTTTTGAATTATCTCCCGACGGGTATACACCCGGCCACTGCCATGAATGGGAGCACGAAATTTTTTTCCATTCGGGAAAAGGACAAATCGTTTGCGAAGGCAGCACCATACCGGTATCCGAGGGCTACACCGCCTTTATTGCCGGAAATGAAACTCACCAGATCAAAAATACCGGCACGAAGCCTTTAATTTTCGCATGTCTGATCCCTTCCGGAGCACCGGAATTGTAAAAACAGATTTGAAAACCGAGGGAAAAGAATATGGAAAAAAAATACCGGAACCCACTGCCTACGGTAGACATTATCATTGAAATCAATGACGGAATCATTCTGATCGAAAGAGCCAATCCGCCTTATGGATGGGCTTTGCCGGGCGGGTTTGTCGATTATGGAGAGTCTCTGGAAAATTCGGCTGTCAGAGAAGCAAAAGAAGAAACGTCTCTTGATGTTACACTGAAAGAGCAGTTTCACTCCTATTCTGATCCCGATCGTGATCCGCGTCATCACACGCTCACGACCGTCTTTATCGCCAGTGCATCGGGAAGTCCAAAAGCCGCAGACGACGCAAAAAATCTGGGCACATTCTGCGAAGACACCATGCCGGCACCGCTCGCTTTTGATCATGGAAAAATCATTCACGATTATTTCAGATATAAAAAAGGCGCGCCCAAAAGCGATATTTTCAGAATAGAAGGGAAGACCAGAGGTCAGAAGGCTGAAGACTGAAAGCTATTACAACCAAGGAGGATTTTATGGCCAGGATAGGTGTTTTGCTGTCGGGATGCGGTGTATATGACGGTTCTGAAATTCATGAAGCGGTGATAACACTACTGGCTCTTGATCGGGCCAATTCGGAAGCCATCTGCATGGCTCCGGATATTGACCAGTTTGATGTGGTGAATCATCTGACCGGAAAACCGAGCTCAGAAAAGCGAAATGTGCTGATCGAATCCGCCAGAATCGCCAGGGGCAATATTAAAGACATAAAAACAGTCACCGCCGATGATATTGACGGATTGATTATTCCGGGAGGCTTTGGCGCCGCTAAAAATTTAAGCAACTTTGCAGTCAAAGGCACAGATGCCCGTGTCAACGATCAAACCGGTCGCCTGTTGAATGAAATGATCGCTGCCGGCAAACCGGTCGGTGCCATTTGCATCGCCCCGGCCACTGTCGCCCGGGCCATCGCTGCCGTTCAACCCGAGGTCACCATCGGAAATGATACGAAAACCGCAGCTGCCATCGAAGCCATGGGAGCCGTCCACAAGGTATGCACCGTTGACATGATCCACGTGGATGAAGCGCACAAAATCGTCACAACACCGGCCTATATGCTCGGGCCAGGTATAAAGGAGGTCGCCGCCGGCATCGAAAAACTGGTGGCCAAAGTGCTGGAACTGGCCTGACTAAATGAGTGCCGAGATCAGAAGTCAGAGGACTGAGGCCAGAGATCGGAGGTCTGAGGGCGGAGTAAAAATAAGGGAAACATCTCGGGTCGTAGGGGCGGACCCCGGTGTCCGCCCATCGGGTAAAGGGTACGGAATAGAGGTGAAAAGGATAAAACAAAAAAAAGAAGAACCAGCTATTATTTATAAAATGAAGATCCGCGCCAATCCGCGTAAATCCGCGGCAAAATAAACTTCACACAGAATTTACAAAGGCAACAGAAGTCAGACGACTCACGACTCAATTTATCAGCACCCCGTAGCCCCAGAACATTATCATCCCGGCCAGAACCGTTCCCCCCATGGATTGGGTCTTACAGGCAACCAGAAAGGTCGGAATCGCAACCAGCAGCTCCGGTTTCAGTAAAGAAAGAAAACGAGGCTCCCCTGACGTAAACAGCACCGGCATCAGCAACGCGCTTAATATAGCCACCGGGATCAATTCCAGCCATTCAATCACCCATCGGGGCGGTTTGCGATTCGACAAAAAAAGCAACGGGAGCCACCGCGGCAGGTAGGTCACAACTCCCATTCCGACAACAATCAACAGATATTCGGATTTCAGCATGTCCTGCAACTTCTGTTTTTTATCAGTGCCCCCAGGGCAGCCGATATAATTGAAGCAACCATGATGTATGAATTGCCGGGCATCATCAACGACAGCATCACAGCCAACCCGCCTGAAATAATGGCCGTCACCAGATATATCCTGCCTCTGATCTGAATAACCAGCAGACTGATAAACATGGCAATCATGGCATAATCCATGCCAAATGCCCCCGCCGGAATGAACTGGCCGCTGTAGCCTCCGATGACGGTACTGATGACCCATGCCATGTTGGCTATCTGATTGACGGCCAGTGATCGGTAAAAGCCCCAGTGTCCCTTGTGAAATTTTGAAAGATTTACCGCAAAGGTTTCATCGGTAATACCGTAAGCAAACAGGGAAAGCTTTGCCGAAGAAATCCTGCCAAGATACAGCGCCAGCGATGAACTCATCAGGACATGCCTTAGATTCACCATAAATGTGGTCAGGATAATCGGAACCAGGCCGGCATGTCCGGATATCATGGACACGGCTATAAACTGTGCACTGCCGGCAAACACAAACACCGACATGACCCCGATTTCAAAGGGGGTCAATCCGGCCTTCTGTGCCAGAACCCCCAGGGCAATACCAATCGGCAGATAGGCGATACAAACAGGCCATGCAGCCAATAACGCCTGTTTCAGCCCCGAGCCCATGCCTTTATCTTGATCCGGCATCTTGATTTTATTGATCATTACGGACAGCTCCCGGAAAATCTTGGTTTTACTCCAAACACGAAACGGTTTCAAGACTGAATTGACGGACGCCTTTTCGACCGATCACCATTGGCTGCCGTCCACCCATAAATTCGGTTTTGACCGGATGGACACCCAAGTCTGTTTGCCGTCCGGAAATGATACTTTGATTAAAATTTTATTTGACAATTGTTTTTTTTTCGATTATCTTCTAAAAAGATTTAATAACAGTCCAGATTGAGACCGTGAAAAATGACCAAATTTGTCCGGGCTTTGCCAGTAGTATGATATATTAAAATACGGCAACACGATCAGGCCGTGTAAATATATTTGCGACTGATGCTGGAAGTGGGACAGATATGAACATTTTTTAATGGTCTTTTATTATATTAATTTCATATTAATCCCCATCTGGTTTGATGTCTCATTCCAAATGAGGGATTTTTTTTGTAAAAAAAAACAGCACGCCATCTGGTGAAAAGAACTTCCGATAAAGGACCCAATCAAGATGAAAAAACAAATTGAATTGATAAGAAACATTGGTATCAGTGCACATATTGATTCCGGCAAGACGACTCTGACCGAAAGAATCCTTTATTATACCAATCGAATCCATGCCATACATGATGTTAAAGGCAAGGATGGCGTGGGAGCCACAATGGATTCCATGGAGCTGGAAAAGGAACGCGGAATCACCATTGCTTCCGCTGCCACGTTCTGCAAATGGAAAAACCATGAAATCAATATTATTGATACTCCGGGACACGTCGATTTTACCATCGAAGTTGAACGTTCCCTGAGGGTTCTTGATGGCGGTATTCTGGTACTGTGCTCCGTCGGCGGGGTCCAGTCTCAATCCATGACGGTTGACCAGCAAATGAAACGCTATAAAGTTCCGTGTGTGGCCTTTATCAATAAATGCGATCGGAGTGGCGCTAATCCATCCCGCGTGATTCAGCAGCTTCGCGAAAAACTCGGCCATAACGCCATTCCTGTACAAATCCCGATCGGCCTTGAAGCGAATTTTATCGGTGTTATAGATCTGATCAGCATGAAAGCGATATATTTTGACGGCGATAACGGCGAAAAGGTTCGCATAGAAAAAATTCCTGCCGAATTGATGGCGCAGGCCGAGGAAACACGGGAAAAACTCGTTGATGCCGCCTCGATATTCTCAGACGAGCTGACAGAAGCGATCCTGGAAGAGAAGGAAATCAGTGAACCGCTTCTGATATCGGCTATCCGGACAGGCACGCTTACCCGAAAAATGACGCCGGTTTTCATGGGATCTGCTTATAAAAACAAAGGAATTCAACCGCTTCTGGATGCCGTGACCGCTTACCTGCCCTGCCCCATGGATGTTGAAAACCTGGCGCTGGATATGGACAATGACGAAAAGCCCGTAATCCTGTCATACGGCGAGAAAGATCCTGTCGTCGCGCTGGCGTTTAAACTTGAGGATGGCGCGTACGGCCAGCTGACGTATATCCGTTTATATCAGGGGACACTGGCCAAGGGTGATACGATCATTAACATTCGAAGCGGAAGAAAAATCAAAGTAGGGCGACTGGCCCGCATGCACGCCAATCAGATGGAGGAAATCGAATCGATACCGCCCGGCTTTATCGGCGCGTTGTTTGGTGTTGATTGCGCGTCCGGAGACACATTCGTGTCCCCCGGATTGAATTTGACCATGACCTCAATGTATGTGCCGGAACCGGTTATTTCCCTTGCGATCGTTCCCAAAGACAATAAAGCCCAGATCAATATGTCAAAAGCCCTTAACCGGTTCACCAAGGAAGACCCGACATTTAAAACCCATGTAAACGAAGAAACCATGGAAACGATTATTTCCGGAATGGGCGAACTTCATCTGGAAGTCTATATCGAAAGGATGCGGCGCGAATACAATGCGGAAGTCACCACGGGAAAACCCCGGGTGGCCTACAGAGAAACCATAACGCAAATGGCCGAGTTCAATTATATCCACAAGAAACAAACCGGCGGTTCCGGTCAGTACGGACGAGTTGCCGGTTACATTGAACCGATCTCGGATCAAGAATTTGTTTTTGAAAACAAAGTAGTAGGCGCTTCTATCCCGACTCAGTATATTGCGGCCTGTGAAAAAGGATTTAAAAATTGTCTCCAGAAAGGACCCCGCATGGGATTTCCCGTAACCGGAATCAAAGTGGTCCTCAACGACGGTTCTTCCCATGCCGTTGACTCGTCGGATATGGCATTTCAGGCGGCTGCCCGCGGGGGATTTCTCGAAGGCTACCGAAAGGCAAAACCCGTTATACTCGAGCCCATCATGAAAGTTGTGGTCGAAGCACCTACCGAATTTCAGGGAGGCGCAATGGGGTCACTGAATCAGCGCCGCGGCATGATTGTCGGATCTCAGGATGAGGGGCATATGTGTTCAATAGAAGCGCATGTCCCGTTAGCGGAAATGTTTGGATATTCAACGGTCTTAAGGTCACTGACCCAGGGCAAAGCTCAATTTACCATGGAATTTTCATCCTACAAACCGGTACCTAAAAACGTTGAAGAAGATCTGATCAAGAAAGTTGCTGAAGGAAAAAAGCATGTGGCATAAATAATGAATACCATCAAACGGCG
Source organism: Desulfobacterales bacterium (assembly GCA_028704555.1). NCBI lineage: Bacteria > Pseudomonadati > Thermodesulfobacteriota > Desulfobacteria > Desulfobacterales > Desulfobacterales bacterium. The sequence goes on along the minus strand of JAQWFD010000015.1, from coordinate 35,437 downwards.
ATGTACCGGGAGCACACCGGTCGGCTTGCTAAACGCGGATCAACATTGTCAAAACAATATCATATACTTTCGTGAAAGGAATTTAGATATGCTAAAAAAGGATCTAATCCTTCGGAATCCGCTCAGGCTCATAGAACATGAAACCGAGGATATTCTTCCGGAGGGCGGATTTGGTGCGGTACTATCACGTGCCGGGATTGGCAAAACCGCTTTTATCGTTCAACTGGCATTGAATAACATTCTGAGAGATAAAAACGTTCTTCATATCAGTCTGGCTGATCCGGTTAATAAAGTCAGTCTGTGGTACGAGGAAACGCTTCGCAACATTGCCCTGCTGTATGACATCAAACCCATTGATAAACTCTATGAGGCGATCCTGGCCCACCGGCTTATCATGACATTTCAAGTGGGGGGATTTAGCGTACCCAAGCTGGCCGAGCGCCTGTCGGATATCACTGAGCAGAATATTTTCCGCCCCCAGATGATGCTGATCGACGGCTTGCCGTTTGACGATACGACATATGATTCTCTGTCCGAGTTGAAAGTCTTTGCCAAACAGCACGGTTTACATGTATGGGTTACGATAAGAACCCATCGCCATGAGAATGAATCACCGGACGGATTGCCGCTCCAGTTTACCGGAGTCTCTGACCTGTTCGAAGTTGCAATCCAGCTTCAACCGGAAGGGGAACAGATTCATGTCAATTTATTAAAAGGAAAATCCATAGCCACCTCGAATACTCAGTTTTTTCTGGACCCGGCCACCATGCTGATAAAAGATTCCATGTAAAACGACATCATTCGGTTGGGCAGCGTTCTGAACGTTAAATGGCATGGCAGCTTCGGCTGCCCGTTAATAACATTCTGAATTTGCTGTCCAGCTGATGTGTCACCTCTCTTTTCCCTTCAATATTATTGCCCATTTCCCCGGTTACCGTATCCTTCTGTGGCCGTTTTTTTCGCCACGGATCTACGGAGATCGGCACGGATCTTTTTTTTCCAAGCAACATCTGTAACTTCTTTGAAAATTTCTTTTTATCCGCAATTTTCAGCATTTATCTACGACTGATTTTTCCTTTTCTTGATACGGGCCTGCCCGGATTGGCGAGGCTCTCTCTTTATAAACAATAGCCTGTGGCTTCACAGCAGATGCACCCTTGTCCTGCCAGAACCGGTGATCAAATCATGTTGACTTATATCCCTGTTTGCGGGATAAACAGCATTTTGAGGTATAAACGATATCCACGCACTATCCTGCGCTGATCTGATAATCAGCAGTTAACATAAAGGGGGAAACAGGCATTCAAAACCCCGGACGCGCTGTTCCCTGATCACGACCTCAACCCTCAACCCTTGACTGACAGCCGACATGAACCCTGCACCCCGAGCTATAAACCCCTTATTTCCAAAAGGGGTTACAACCGCCATTTTATCCCTGTGCCTTTGCTGGATTCTTTCCTGCGCTACCGCTCCTGTCACGGGTCGATCACAGCTCCTGCTGATCAATGAGGGACAGGAAATCGCTCTGGGCATTAAAAGCTACCAGGAGATTCTCCAAAAAACTGAACTGAGCCGGGATCAGCGCATCATCGACATGGTCACCCGGGTGGGCAACAAAGTGGCTGCCGCTGCGAATCGTCCGGATTATGAATGGGAATTCAAGGTCATCGATGATAAGGATACCGCAAATGCATTTGCCCTGCCCGGCGGTAAAGTTGCCGTATATACGGGTCTGCTGCCTTATACACAAAACGAAGCCGGACTGGCCTTTGTCCTGGCTCACGAAGTTGCCCATGCCATCGCCCGGCATGGAGGGGAACGCATCAGCCAGCAGTTGCTGATCGGGCTGGGGCAGGAAGGATTGAATCTGGCAATCGGCTCCCAAAGCCCCGTAGCGATACAGGCCATCAATCAGGCCTATGGCGTGGCATCAGCGGTCGGCATTACCCTGCCATTCAGCCGGCGCCAGGAATATGAAGCCGATCATATCGGACTGATTCTGATGGCCCAATCCGGCTACGACCCCAGAGAAGCGCCAAAATTTTTTGAACGGATGATGTCAGAAAAAAAAGATGCCGGTCCGCCAGCATTTCTGTCGACACACCCGGCAGATGCACAGCGAATTCAGACGATTTACAAGCTGATTCCTGAAGCCCTCGGCTATTACAGGAATTAGCTGATGGCTATTTTTACACTGAACTGAAATTATGGATTTTACATCATGGGAATAAACAATCTCGTATTTCTTGAGAACATTGAGTGGTTTGACCATACTGGCACGGAGCTGGTTCACCGTATTCCGGAAACAGGCTCCGGCGAAATAAAATACGGCGCGCAGATGACCGTGCGTGAAAATCAGGCGGCGGTCTTTTTTTATCAGGGAAAGGCGGTCGAAGCTTTTGGACCGGGTCGGCATACGCTTAAAACCGGAAATATCCCCATTTTAACTAAACTCGCCAGCCTGCCGTGGGGCCTGAGCAGCCCCCTGCGTGCAGAAATTTATTTTATCAACCTGAAGGTCTTTACCAATCTGAAATGGGGAACACGTGACCCGGTCGCATTCAAAGATCAGGAACTGGGGCTGATCCGTCTCAGGGCGTTCGGGGTCTTTAATTTCAGGATCATCCAGCCTGTCCTGTTTATCAACAGACTCATCGGTACACAGGATATTTTAACGGCCCGGCAAATCGAAGACTATCTGAATCAGGTCATTGTATCCCGATTCAATGACTATATGGGAGAAACCATCGATTCAATTCTGAACCTTCCGGCCAGATATGATGAACTGTCTGAAAAACTGACTCAGCGGCTGAAAAATGATTTCAGCCATTTTGGTCTGGCCCTGACCCATCTGTACATCAATGCCATCACCCCCCCTCCGGAAGTTCAACAGGCGATTGACGACCGCAGCCGGATGGAAATTTTTCAGGATATGAACCGGCTGATGCAGATGAAATCTGCCATGGCCATGGAAAAAGCATCGGAATCGACAGGCGATGCAAGCACCATGGGGATGGGACTTGGCCTGATGCTGCCGGCTATGTTTGCCCAGGTTTTCTCCGGAAACAAACCGGCCGCTGAATCCGAAAACAACCAACCGCCCTGTATATGCCCGGAGTGTCACCAATCCATTCCTGTGGCCGCAAGATTCTGCCCTTTTTGCGGCCACCAGCAGCTGGTATTCAAACAATGCACGAATTGCGGAAAAAATCTGACCCCCAATGCAAAATTCTGTTCCAGATGTGGCACCCCGGCTGAAGAAAAACCCCGGCCTAAATTCTGTTCAAGGTGCAGAACCGAAAATCTCACCGAATCCCTGTATTGTAACCAGTGCGGTGAAAAACTTTAATTTCCATATCCGGCATCAATGCCCCCAGTGTGGAGCGCCGGCTGTTCTGGAGGAAACCGACAGACTCTTTACCTGTGGCTACTGCCGGGTAACCTCATATCTTCTGCAAAACGGCGTGTTCCGATACATACTGCCCGCCGCTGCCACTGCTGAAACTGAAGCGCTGTTTTATGCGCCCTACTGGCGCTTTAAAGGAGTGTTTTATTCCTGGGTCCCCGGCGATGAAATTCAACACCGATTTATGGATATCAGCCATTTGGCCATAAAATCAGATCATCTCCCCATTTCCCTGGGCTTCAGAAGTCAGGCGCTGAAACTCACATTTGCTGCCGGACAATCCCGCGGCAGATTTTTTAAACATCAGGTAACGAAAAACCAGGTCATGGATATCATCCGGAACCGGTTTAATGACACCGTGAACACGCCGTTGATTCAACAGGAATTTATCGGGGAGACGCTGAGCATGATTTATTTGCCGATCTACTCCAAAGGCAACCGACTCTTTGATGCGGTACTCAATACCCCGCTTTCATCACCCCTTCCGGCTTCATTTGATATCGAAACATTTCAGCCGGAGCCCCGGATACCGGATATCCGATTTATTGCCGCCCTGTGCCCGGCCTGCGGCTGGGATCTGACCGGGGCCAGGGATTCAATCGCTCTTCACTGCAATCATTGCAACCGTATGTGGCAGGCCACCCACAAGGGACTTCGTCAGCTTCCGGTAAGCCACGTACCGGAGGAAACAGGTTCCAACACCATTTACCTTCCTTTCTGGAAAATCAAAGCACGTACCAGCGGAATCGATTTAAAATCTTACGCCGATCTGGTCAGCCTCGCCAATCTTCCAAAAGTAATTCAAAGCAGCTGGCATGAAAAACCGTTTTATTTCTGGTGTCCCGCCTTTAAAATCCGCCCCGGACAATTTCTGCTTCTGTCCAGGGCGTTTACCCTTTCACAGCCCGGTGCGCTTGTTTCTGCCATTCCGGAAGGAAGCCTCCATCCGGTCACACTTCCGGTTTCCGAAGCGGCTGAAAGCTTGAAAATCAGCCTCGCCAATTTTATAAAACCGTCTATCATAACTCAATCAAAAGCTCAGTCCATCGCAATTCATCCTGAAACCTACCGCCTGGCTTACATCCCCTTTCATCAAACGCACCTTGAAATCATCCACCCGCGCTTAAATCTTTCCATCAATAAGCAGCTGATCACCCTGGCGCATAATTTATGAAAATGGGGGCTTGATCATAACTGCGGCCATATTTTGCTGTGCGTAGCCTCGGAGTCCCGCCCGTTGCCGGCGTACGACATGGCGCGATCCGGGGAAAAGATGTCGGGGCCATGAAGCGTTAAGCAGCGCAAACGGTTTGAGGCGTGCCGAGTTTTTGCGCTTTAGATTCATGGGCCCGGCATCCCCCGGATCGTGCTGGAGAAGCCGGCAATGGGCGGGACGGACTCCGTGACATTGTGGCCGCAGTTATGATCAAGCCCTGAAAATGGACAGGTCAGGGGCGCGTTAACAGCGGCGTAAAAATGTATCAAAATTGACGGTTTTAAAAAAAACTCATTAATTGGTATAAATTCCGAATCATCCTGGCCGCTTGTTCAACATCGCCTTTTGAAACCATACGGCCCTCGTCCCGACGTATGAATGAACGGGATAAGGAGGTCATTTTCAATCTTCAGTGGCATCAGCAGCGGTTATTTGATGCACTTTTCCCGACAGCCCTTTATCCGGCAAATCAAAGAGGCCGGGTTGCCAGAATTTCTGATAGGCTTCGCACCTGTGCTTCTGTTTGCAGTTAGCCCGGCAGGCCCTGGGGTTTTTCCGGATCGCATTCTTTTTCCTGGGGCACCATATATAAACTGTGGCTTGTTCCATAATCAACAGCTCTTATTTCCAATGACCTTTCGGAAGCCGTCTCAACCGAAAACAGACGCCCGAAAAGGAACCACGATTTATTAAATTCTTTATCAATAAATTAAATCTCTTTATTTCAACGATTCAGAAAGGTTAAAACGCGCCTGTATTTTGTTTTTATTCAATTGAGTATTTTTCACATCTGACGACAGCATCTGTATCGTAACGATACGGGCGCAATAACTCATGAACGTCATAATATGACTTTAAAAGTCATATCATGCCTGAACTGTGATTCAAAGCAGAAACGGCCCCTGATCATCTTCACCATCAAATTCAATTCAAAGGCACTGTGAATGCAAAATTCGGCATACCCGCACCTCCGCACCAATGGTTGACAACGAAAAACGCTTTTACTTTTACAGAATTTTTGCTTGTCACGAATATATCTATTCCGACGGCTGTACCCGATATTACTTGACGCTTCTGGAAATGAGTCGTAATATAAGGCCGCATCCGGATGCAGGGGCTCAGCGGCCGGTATGTGGTCCTCATCGTACATGGAATTCCCCTTTGCAGTCCGCATTCACAGACAGTGAGAACGGGAAAGATTTGACAACAATGGAAGCTGATGCAGGATTCTGTCGTCAGAGACAACTTCTCAATACGCTTGAAAAGCAAGGAGCTTTTCCATGTATGCTTATGTTGCGCGACAACCCATATTCAATAAAAGCAAAAAAATAAACGGATATGAGCTTCTGTTCCGCGGAGGGATGGAAAACAGTTTCCCTGACGTCGATGGAGATGAGGCTACACTGGAACTCCTTTCCACAACCTTCATGACCACCAATATCAACGATTATACGGGGGGGAAACAAGCCTTTATCAACTTTACCAGAAATCTTCTTGTCAACAAAACCCCCATGCTGTTCCCCAAAGAAACGACAGTGGTTGAAATTCTTGAAACCGTTGATTCCGAGGAAGCTGTTGTCGATGCGTGTCAGCATATTGCACGGCAGGGATATACAATCGCTCTGGATGATTTTGTTTACGACGCAACGCTTTTACCACTGATTGACCTTGCCGATATCATTAAATTTGACTTCAGACAGTCGTCTATTGATAAAATTGTCAGCGATATCCATCAGCTCCCCCGGTATGATCTTAAGCTTCTGGCTGAAAAGGTTGAAACATACGAAGAATTCCAAACGGCCATTGAACTTGGATTTGATTACTTTCAAGGATATTTTTTTTCCAGACCGGAAGTGATCAAAAGGAAAAAACTCTCGCCGGTTAAAATAAACCTGATTCGTATAATGGGAGAGATCAGCCAGAGGCAAGTGGATTACAGCAAACTGGATAATTATATATCCAGCGACGTTTCCCTGTCTTTCAAATTACTTCGCTATGTCAACTCATCTTTTTTTCGGAGAACCTCAGAAATATCATCCATTCAACAGGCCATCATCATGCTGGGAGAAAATGAAGTCAGACGTTTCATTTCTATGATGGCACTGGGAAAACTCTCCGACGACAAGCCAAAAGAGCTGGTCAAAGTATCCTCCATCCGGGCAAAATTCTGCGAACTTCTGACGCTGGCGGCCAAATCAGCCAGCAATCCGAATGAATTGTTCATGCTCGGCTTGTTTTCACTTATTGATGCGATTTTAGACATTTCGATGGAAACCATTATGGATGATCTCCCCCTTTCCAATCAGCTGAAAGATGCTTTAATAAAAAACCAGGGTTTCGAATTCTACTTCTTAAGACTGGCGATCTCTTATGAAAAAGGCGATTGGAGTGACGTTACATTCTGCTCGAATATTCTGGATATCCCTGAAAATCAGCTACCGGATTTATACCTGGATGCCCTTAAATGGGGGGATATGGTTGTGAATCTGTAGGGAAGGTAAAAAAAGGACTGAGTGCTGGGGACTGAGTGCGGAAGGGCAGAGGCCAAATATTTCGCTACTCTTTACTCTATGCCACCTTCTAAACTTTCCCCTGATTTCTTATATTCTACATCATAAACATAGTACTAAGCCAGCAGCTTTTTTTACGCTCCTTACTCCTTACTTTCTCTACCCCCCCGACCTCAGTCCTTTCCCCTCAGTCCTCTTCCCTTTCCCCCACCAGCTCCCGTCGCAACAGATCCAGAGCTTTCATGGCAAATACTTCTTTATTCATGTTTCTCATTCCGTAGTTGTACTGAAACCGGTACCCTTTGGCATATCGGGGTGTTGCCAGACCGATGCAGACGGTGCCAACCGGCTTTTCTTCGCTGCCTCCGTCAGGGCCTGCGATACCGGTCGTTGAAATGCCGTAGACTGCACCGGAAATACGCCGGGCCCCTTCTGCCATTTCCTTTGCGGTCTGTTCATGGACAGCGCCGCAGGTATTGATGGTTTCGGGGGATACACCGAGCACGTTGATCTTGGCCTCATTGGAATAGGTTACCCCGGAAAACAGAAAATAATTCGAACTTCCCGGAACACTGGTCAGCCAGTGAGCAATCAGCCCCCCCGTACAGCTTTCGGCGACTGCAACCGTGGCATTATGAGATGTCAGCAGCTTTCCGATTTCTTCTTCCATGGGATCCCCGTCAAGCGAATACATCCATTTGCCTAACCGGTGAAATATCCATTCAGCGGCAGCCTCCGCACGGGCATTCAACCGGACGGCATCTTTTCCGCGTGCATATACTTTTATCTGAACCTCCGGAAAATGCGCTCGGTAGCCCAGTTTAAGATCCGGAAAATATTCATCAAACCCGTCAAGCTCCCGGTTGGCATCCGATTCCCCCACGCCAAACAGCCCCATGGTCCTGACCTGATAGACATATCGATCCGCTCCCGAGAGCTTGACGATTTGCGGAAGGACCGCATCGGAAAGCATCCAGCGCATTTCATGGGGGACACCCGGCAGACAGAAAAATACACACCGGCCGATTTTCATGCTCAATCCCGGGGCTGTACCCACACGGTTCACCAGACACCGGGCGCCTTTCGGAAGCAGGGCCTGTTTCTTATTCGTATCGGTCAAAGGCCTTTTTCGAATTTTAAAAAATTCCTCCATGGATACCAGCGCATCCGGGTCAATCGTCAGTTCCACCCCGGCGGCCGCTGCAGCTGCCTCGGATGTCAGGTCATCGGTTGTCGGGCCCAGTCCTCCGGTCATAATGGCAATATCAGCCCGATCGCCGATTTCCTTCAGAATGGAAACCAACATATCAAAATCATCCCCTACACAGCTGTGACGAACCACGTCCACACCTGTCTCTTCCAGTTTCTGAGCGATATAGGCAGAATTCGTATCCACAAGTGAACCCGTACGAATTTCATCTCCGGTCGACAAAATTTCTGCAATCATATTGAAGTGCTTTCGGTTGAATGGGTTAAGCGTTTAAGGTATGGGTTGTCCTCTGTCCTCATTTTTTTTACAGTAATCCAATCCGAAACAGTTATCAAATAAATTTCTTGACAAGGGTCTACACTTCAGGCAAAATTTGTAAAAAAATTAATGAGGGCACAGAATATGATTTACAATCAGACAACTCAAAATTCCAAGGTACAAAACTGGTGGTGGCAGGCTCATACCCATGGGAATGCCGATCGAGCCATATGTGTCTGATGTAATCTTATAATAAAGTCAACCCGGCCGTGAGCATCCCCGATGCTCACGGCCTTTTTTATTGGTACCCCCCCAAGGGCCGTGAAGATTTCACGGCCCTTTTTTATTTTTAATCATTAAAATAACAGGTCATGCCATGTTTTTAAAACAGTTTCCCGATCCGCTTCAATTCAAACAGTTGTCCCGACAATACAACGTTGTCCCGGTATATGCCGAAATCCTGGCTGATATGGAAACCCCGGTATCGGTGTTTAAAAAATTGTACCGGGACCAGGGGCCTGCGTTTTTGTTTGAAAGTGCCGAAGGCGGTGAAAAATGGGGACGCTTCAGCTTTATCAGTGCCTCCTCATTCTGTGATATCCGTATTTTTAAAGAATTTGTTGAAATCCGTAAAAATGGCACGACCCGTCAGATCCCGCACCAGGGCAATCCGCTTTCGGTCCTGAAAGATATCATGGGCCGGTACAAAAGACCGGCCATGCCGGATCTGCCACGGTTCTGGGGCGGGCTGGCCGGTTATATCACCTATGAGATGGTGTCATTTTTTGAAGCCATCCCCAACACCGTACCGGAAGACACGCCACTGGCACATTTCATCATCCCGGATGTGCTGCTGGTTTTCGATAACATCCGGCACACCCTGCTGGTGATTGCGATCGCTTTTCTGGAAGACCACCCGGTTGCCGGACGCGCTTACCAAGAGGCCACCGGCAGAATCAGAAACCTGATCGGAATCATCAAACAGCCATTGCCGGATCAATCCGTTGCTGAGGGTCCGAAACATTTTCAATTAAAGGCTGATCTCGAGCCGGAACAGTTCCGAAAGCAGGTTACCACCGTCAAGGACCATATCCGGGCCGGCGATGTCATTCAGACCGTTATCTCCCAGTCTTTCAGCTGCAACGAGCTGCCCGATCTTTTTGAACTTTACCGTGCACAGCGCTACATCAATCCTTCACCCTATCTGTATCTGATGCATCTGGGCGATATTGCACTGGCAGGCTCTTCACCGGAAACCATGGTCCGTCTGGAAAATTCGGTAGCCACATTAAGACCCATTGCCGGCACCCGGCCCAGGGGAAAAACCGAAAAAGAAGACAGACGCCTGGCTGATGAACTGTTGCGGGATGAAAAAGAACGGGCCGAGCATCTGATGCTGGTGGATCTGGGAAGAAATGATCTGGGGCGTATTGCCGAAACCGGGACCGTTCAGGTGTCTGATCTCATGGTAGTGGAACGCTACTCCCACGTGATGCATCTGGTCTCCAACATCAACTGCCACTTAAAACCCGAGTACGACGCATGGGATCTGCTTCGGGCGGTTTTTCCGGCCGGCACGCTCAGCGGAGCCCCGAAAGTCCGCGCCATGGAAATGATTGCCGAACTGGAACAGGACGTCAGAGGCCCGTACGGAGGCGCGGTCGGCTACATATCATTTGACGGCAACATGGATATGGCCATCACCATCCGTACCGCCTGCATCCGCAATAACCGCCTTACGGTTCGGGCCGGTGCCGGGATCGTGGCGGATTCAGATCCTGAGACCGAACGGATCGAAACCGTCAACAAGGCCAGGGCCATCGAAAAAGCGCTGGAACTGATGCAGCAGAAGATACGATAAGGGGGGGGCATTCATCATGATCGTAATGATCGATAACTATGATTCTTTCACCTATAACCTGGTACAGTATATTGAACAACTCGGCGAATCCGTGACCGTTATCCGAAACAATGCGGCAACCCTGGACGATCTTCACCGGCTGAACCCATCGGCCATCGTCGTATCCCCCGGCCCGGGCCGACCCGAGACCGCCGGCCTTTCCATACCTGCCATCCAGAGCTTTTCAGGCAAAATCCCGATCCTTGGCGTTTGTCTCGGGCATCAGTCCATTGCCATCGCCTTTGGCGGAAAAGTCGTATCAGCCAGGCATCTGATGCACGGAAAAACATCCGCCATTTCATCGGACGAAAAAGGTCTCTACGCCGGTATCCGCTCACCGTTTCAGGCCATGCGGTATCATTCCCTGGCGGTCTGCAGGCAGCATCTGCCTCAATGCCTTGAGATCACATCAGAGTCTGACGACGGAGAAATCATGGGCATCCGCCACAAAACCCATCCCACCGAAGGCATCCAGTTCCATCCGGAATCCATCATGACCCCGGTGGGGAAACGATTGTTAAGAAATTTTCTCAAGAACAGTCATGAGTCGGGGAAAAGGGTATAGGTATGGGGTATGGGGTGCAGGGCAATTCTATATGATAAACCATTTGCCTTCACTAATGACCCTCGTTCCAACTTAACCATATACCATTCACCATATACCATTTCCTCTTATCTCACATACACGAAAAGGAGAATTTACATGTTTACCAGATATCTAAACACAATTATCCAGGGAAATACATTATCAGAATCACAGATGTCTCAACTGATGGATGAGATTTTTTCAGGCCGGGTCTCCGATATCCGGATCGGTGCTTTTATGGCGGCACTGGCAACCCGGGGCGAAACCTTTGAAGAACTTGCCGGGGCCGCAAAGGCCATGCGCAGAAAAGCACTTCGCATTCAAACGCCCGGCGCCACGGTTGTGGATACCTGCGGAACCGGAGGCGACACGGCCGGCACGTTTAACATCTCCACTACCGCTGCCTTTGTGGTCGCCGGATGCAGCGTTACCGTGGCCAAACACGGAAACCGGTCGGTTACCAGCAACTGCGGAAGCGCCGACCTGCTCGAGGCATTGGGCGTAAAACTTGACACCGTCCCGGAACTGGTCGAAGAGGCGGTATCCGATATCGGTATCGGCTTTTTATACGCGCCGCTGTATCACAGCGCCATGCGCTTTGCCGCCGGTGCCAGAAAAGATATAGGAATTCGCAGCATCTTCAACATGCTGGGGCCGCTGACCAACCCGGCCGCTGCAAACTGCCAGCTGGTCGGCGTATACAATCCGCAGCTGACGGAAATGTTTGCAGGGGCGCTTCGACTGCTCGGAAGCCGCCGTGCCTTTGTCGTCCACGGTCATGATGGTCTGGATGAAATTTCGGTCTGCGCCCCCACGCGGGTATCCGAACTGAACCAGGACCGGATCCGAACCTATGATTTATATCCGGAAACGTTTTTCGGAAAAACGGCCGCCCCCGAAGACCTTGCGGGGGGTGATCCTGAAACAAATGCCGATATCACCCGGCGCATCCTGAACGGCGAAAAAGGCCCGAAACGGGATATCGTTCTGATCAATGCCTCGGCGGCGCTGGTTGCCGCCGGGAAAGCCGAAAATCTAACCGACGGTATCCGCCTGGCCGAAGTATCCATTGACAGCGGAGCTGCATCAGAAAAACTCATCGCCCTGATTCAATTTACCCGGAAAAACGGATAACACTTATGGCCACCGATATTCTTCAGCAAATCGTCGATCATAAATTCTCGGAAATCAAGGCGGCTAAAATCCGGCTACCGGAAAAACAGCTTCAGCAAATGGCCTGTTCCGCAACTCATGATCAAAAGTCGCTGTTTAATGCGCTTCAACACCCCACCGGATCCGGCAGCCGTATCATCGCGGAAATCAAACGGGCCTCGCCTTCAAAAGGAATCATACGGCCGGATCTGGACCCGGCATTTTACGCAACGGCATACGAGCAGGCCGGCGCCTCCGCCATATCCGTACTGACCGAAGAGCGGTTTTTTCTCGGCAGCTGCAATGATCTCAAAACCGCCAGAAACGCGACAACGCTTCCGATACTTCGAAAAGATTTTATCATTTCAACGTATCAGCTCTATGAATCCGTCCTCATGGGCGCCGATGCCGTGCTTCTCATCGTCAGGATCCTGTCCAGAAAGCAGCTTGATGACTGTCTTCGGATAACGCATGAACTGGGAATGGACGCCCTGGTCGAGGTACATTCCGAAACGGATCTTGAAGCCGCTTGCCTTGCAGGCGCCCGGCTGATCGGAATTAACAACAGAAATCTGAAAACATTTGAAACCGATATCCGCACCAGCATGCAGATGGTATCCAGGCTTCAATCCGGTCAGGTCCCTGTGGCCGCCAGCGGAATCCACACCCGCAAGGACCTTCGGCACATCCGACAGGCCGGAATAGCCAACGCATTGATTGGAGAAAGTATCGTACGGGCCGAAGATCCCGGAGAGTTTATCAAACATCTCCTGTCATAAAAAAACGGGCTGAGTTAAGAGAAAAGAGGCCGCATAACTATTTTCTCTTAACCCTATACCCTTTACCCTTTACCCTTTACCCTTTACCCTTTACCCTTTACCCTTTACCCTTTACCTGAAAGATACCATATGGAACCTCAACAGCCAGAACATATTTTCACTTTACACCGGCCCCAGGTCAAAATATGCGGACTCACCCGTATCCGTGATGCGGTTGCCTGCGTCAAAGCCGGGGCCGATGCCATCGGTCTGGTATTTTACCCGAAAAGTCCGAGGCATCTGAGCGATGAGCGGGCGATGCGGATCTGCATCGGCCTGCCCCGAACCGTTTATACCGTCGGGGTGTTTGTAAACGAATCCTTTTCAGCCATCATGCGACGGGTGGATTGCTGCGGCCTGAAAGCGGTCCAACTTCACGGGCAGGAATCCCCGGCGCTTGCGGGCCGTCTTCGCCACCAGAATCTGGTGGTTATCAAAGCGCTTTTCATCCATGGCGTTCCCGATATCAGCCTGGCCGCAGATTATCCGGCATCGGCATTTCTGGTCGAAAGCGGAAAAGGGCCGCTTCCGGGCGGCAATGCACTCGCATGGGACTGGAATGCCGTCAAGGATTTTTCCACAAAATTTCCCGCCATTCTGGCCGGAGGACTCTGCCCGGATAATATTGCCCGTGCAGTTTCAGCCGCACATCCGGATGCCGTGGATATCAGTTCCGGTGTCGAGTCAACGCCAGGGCAAAAGGATCACAAAAAAATAACCGCACTGATGAACGCACTTTCTTATCAGGCTTCCGCCATCCGGCCGGAGGCTAATTCATTAAGGAGAATATTTTAATGCAAACGCAGCACACCCCTCAAAACCTGCCGCATCCATCCCCCGGAAAGCGCCCGGATTCTTTTGGCCACTTCGGCCCCTATGGCGGACGATACGTTGCAGAAACCCTGATGCCGGCCATTCTTGAGCTTGAAGAGGCCTATCGCAACCTTACTCCCAAAGCCGATTTTCAAACGGAATTAAGCGATCTTCTTCAACATTACGCAGGCCGCCCCACCCCGCTGTTTCATGCCAGACGGCTCAGCCGGCACCTGAACGGCGCCTCCATTTTTCTCAAACGGGAGGATCTGGCCCATACCGGCGCCCATAAAATCAACAATACCATCGGTCAGGCACTGCTGGCCCGGCATATGGGAAAACATAAGCTGATTGCGGAAACCGGCGCCGGCCAGCACGGTGTGGCCACCGCAACGGCTGCCGCTCTTTTCGGAATGGAGTGCAAGGTATTCATGGGCTCCGAAGACATCCGCAGGCAGCAGCCCAATGTCGAACGGATGAAACTTCTGAAAGCGGAGGTCATCCCGGTGGACTCGGGTACCGGAACATTGAAAGACGCCATGAATGAGGCCATGCGGTACTGGGTCGGTGCAGTTCGGGACACCTTCTATGTGATCGGGTCTGTTGCCGGCCCTCACCCCTACCCGGTCATGGTCCGGGATTTCCAGAAAATCATCGGGGAAGAAGCCCGGCGGCAGATAATCCAGCAGACCGGAAGCCTGCCGGATAAGCTCATTGCCTGTGTGGGCGGAGGCAGCAACGCCATGGGACTGTTTTATCCCTTTTTAAATGATCCGGTAGATATAACGGGCGTTGAAGCTGCCGGAAAGGGCATTGAGACTGGAAAACACGCCGCCACGCTGGGCGAAGGATCGGTGGGGGTACTTCACGGTTCCAAATCCTATGTGCTTCAGGACCCGGACGGCCAGATCATGGAAGCCCATTCCATTTCCGCAGGACTGGATTACCCGGGCGTCGGGCCCGAGCACGCCTTTTTAAAAGACAGCGGACGGGCAACCTATGTCTCGGTTACCGACGGGCAGGCGCTGGAAGCGTTTCACATGCTGTGTTCTCTGGAAGGCATCATTCCGGCACTGGAAAGCTCCCATGCGCTGGCCTGTGCGGTCACCGAAGCCCCCAGGCATACCGACGACTACAAGATCGTTGTCAACCTGTCCGGGCGCGGCGACAAGGATCTTGAAATTGTCTTGGAAAAAGGGATGAAGAAATGAGGGATGAGAAGGATGAGAAGGACTCACGACTCACGACTGATAAAAAATCAAGGAGCACATCATGACACAACGATTAAAACATACATTTGAGAAACTTAAAAAGCAGAACGCCTCTGCACTGGTCGGTTTTGTGACAGCCGGGGACCCGAATCCAACTGAATCGCTCAACATTATTCTTGCCATGTGCGATGCCGGACTCGACGTGCTTGAACTCGGCATCCCGTTTTCAGATCCTACGGCAGACGGGCCGGTAATTCAGCGATCTTCAGCACGGGCACTTACCCGCGGCGGCAATGTAAGCGCCGTGCTTGACCTGACGCGACGGCTTCGGAACCGCATACAGATACCGATCATCCTGTTTACCTATTACAATCCCATCCTGGCGTACGGAATCCGGCCATTTTATGAAGATGCCGCATCATCCGGCGCTGACGGGATACTGGTGGTGGATCTTCCGCCGGAAGAATCCCATGAAATGACCGCCATGGCTCCGGCAGATCCTCTGCCGCTGATCCGCCTGATTGCTCCGACAACGCCACCGGAGCGAATGGGCATGATTGCCCGGGACGGCGCCGGATTTTTGTACATGGTTTCAAAAACCGGGGTTACCGGAAGTGGGGGCCTGGACACGAACGAAATCCGGCATCAACTCAAAGCCCTCCGGACAGTCACATCCCTTCCCGTCTGTGTCGGATTCGGAATATCCACACCGGCTGATGTGGCATCGGTCTCAGCCATTGCCGATGGCGTGGTGGTCGGAAGCGCCTTTGAACGGCTCATTGAAGAAAATCTGGGCAATCCGGAGCTTCCCTCACGCATGGGCAGGAAAGTCGCCGAATTCAAAGCAGCCACGGGAAGGGATGAAGCTGAGGGAGTAGGGAGTAAGCCGTAGGCAGCAGGTAGGAAAAAAAACGGGTGGCAGGGTGCAGCGAGAGTTAAAATAAAAAACAGAGTTGTCTCATGAGGATAAAAACAGAAAAGGGGTTACAGTATGAGCTGTAACCCCTTGAATTTTTCTTTGGAGGCGGCATCCGGATTTGAACCGGAGAATAAAGGTTTTGCAGACCTCTGCCTTACCACTTGGCTATGCCGCCATAAAAAATGGAGCGGGAAACGGGATTTGAACCCGCGACTTCGACCTTGGCAAGGTCGCACTCTACCACTGAGTTATTCCCGCTCAGTGAAAACGAAACTAAAATATACTTTTTCTCCTTAAAAATGTCAAGATAATTTTTTCAGGAAAAAAGCAATTTTCTAAATCTTATGAAGTAGTCTGCCCCGGACAAAACGGTTAACCCCAGCGCTACCCATAAAAACACCAGGCCGATACCGTGAAAATCTATCTCAAAATAGCTGTAATGTATCAGCAGAGGTATAATGGCGGCAATCTGAAAACCGGTTTTATATTTGCCGAGCCGAGAGGCTGAGACATCGGCTTTATTTTCAACCACGATGATCCGCAGTCCGTTTACCGCCAGCTCTCTTCCTATAATAATACACACGATCCAGGCCGGTATCCATCCGTAGGATGACATCATGATAAAGGCGGATGACACCAGCAGCTTATCGGCCAGCGGATCCATGATCTTTCCGAATGTCGATACCAATCCGTGCCGCCTGGCAACATATCCATCCAGATAATCCGTTATCGCCGCCAGACTGAATAAAATGGCAGCCAAAAACGTACAGGTCCGATTCGGGTACAGCATCAAGGCCACAATACCCGGAATGGCAGCGACACGATAAAGCGTCAGGCTGTTGGGATGGTATAATTTTTTTCTGATATCATTGCCATTTAACATAATTTTTTACATACTGGGCGCAGTTTTATTTCCGAGTTTTTTTCCAGTCATCAAGAAACGTTTGTATGCCCTTGTCTGTCAAGGGATGTGCAGCCAGGCTGCTGAGAATTTTAAACGGAATTGTTGCAATATGCGCACCGATTCTGGCGGCCTCCAGAATATGAAGCGGGTTACGGATGCTGGCCACAATCACCTCGGTTTCAAACGCATAGTTCTGATATATTTCCATAATCTGCTCAACCAGCAACATGCCTTCATGAGAGATATCATCCAGCCTTCCCACAAAAGGGCTGACATAAGTTGCACCGGCTTTTGCCGCCATCAGCGCCTGAAGTGGAGAAAAAACCAACGTAACATTGGTTTTTATACCTTCTTCGGTCAGCTGCCGCGTTGCCTTGAGTCCATCAATTGTCATGGGAATTTTGACGACAATATTGGTATGTATTTTTGCCAGATGCCTGGCTTCTTTGATCATGCCTTCTGTATCCAGGCTGATCACTTCCGCGCTGATAGGACCATCCACGATTGCGCAGATGTCCTTGATGATCTCTTCAAAATCACGGCCTTCTTTGGATATCAGAGACGGATTGGTGGTGACGCCATCCACCATACCCATGTTGTGTGCTTCTTTGATTTGATCTATATTCGCCGTATCAATAAAAAACTTCATCAGACTATCTCCTGAGTTTCTTTCAACCTGCAGAATATTCTCCCGCAGCCGGTTCTATCTACCATATGCGTGTCAACGAGTGCCTGCCGGATTTTCGTTCGCGCACTACCCCTCACGTTTACCGTTTAATGCGATAAATTTATCTCTGCACGCTTTACTGCAAAAATACAGATTTTTCCCCTCAAATTCGAGATGTATCCCGGTTCGCTTCGGAAAGTATACATTGCAATACGGATCTTTGACCATCACATCATCCAGCTGCCGAGAGCTGGCATTGTCCGGATCATCATTCCCGTCCATTCCGCCCTTCGGGGCCAGTGCCCGGGGCTTAATGGCCTGATAAATCAAATAAATGAGCAAAGCGAGAAGAATTAACCGCATGGATACTCAATAATCCTCTGCCTGGTGTGATCCAGCTGATCCAGCAGATATTTTGCATCTGCGTTAAATACCGGATGTATGACACTGGGGTCTATATCACAAACAGGCTGCAAAACAAAGCGCCTTTTGTGCATTCTGGGATGAGGAACTACCAGATCGGAAGTGTTGATGACCATATCCTCAAACAAGATAATATCCATATCCAGTATTCTGGGCCCGAATCGGATAGCCGCTACCCTGCGCCCGGCATCACGCTCAATATCTTTAAGGCGTTTTAACAGCCGGAAAGGATCCAGCGCTGTTTCAATCTTGATAACGACATTTGAAAACCACTCCTGATCCGCATAATCCACCGGTTCTGTCAAATAAAACGAAGACTGTGCAAGCAGCACATTGCACCCGGACTGAATCAGTTTATCGATTCCGTATCGGCAGTTTTGAACTTTGTTTCCGCTATTTGATCCAATGCTGATATACGCGGTGTGGGAATCTCCAAAAAAGTTCATTCCTGACGTTTGAGATGTAACAGACATCGCATCGCTACTCCTCATCAGTAATTCCATGCATCTTTGCAGAGTTGCGCTGTGTATATCAGCCGGGCATCTCCTTCAAGGTAAACATCAGAAAATCTGCCGTCATGTTTCTTGAAATAAACGGTAAGCGTGGCACCGCTCCGGGTGATGACATCGATTGGCGAGATCATCACGCCGCGGGATGCCATAATGAGCGCTGCGGCAACAGAACCTGTGCCACAGGCCAGCGTTTCATCCTCCACGCCCCGCTCGTACGTCCGGATTCCAATAGTGTTATCTCCCCGCGGACAGACAAAATTTACATTGGTTCCCGCCGGGGCATAGTCCTGGTGATATCGAATTTCACTGCCCCGCTGAACTACCTGGACAGCATCAAGATCATCAACGGGAATCACGGCGTGCGGGACCCCGGTATTGGCACTGCCCAGCGTCACAGGTCCGCTTTTTAATTCAACGGAATAATCGGTCTTCAGATCCACCGGATCGGTCATCCGGATCTTAACCCGACCATCGGTGACCCGGGCGGAAATAATTCCGGCATCGGTTTCAAACGACATGTCCTTTCCGGCGATACCGTTTAACCAGGCAAAACGTGCGGCACATCGTGCCCCATTTCCGCACATCTCAGCGATGCTCCCGTCGGAATTAAAAAACCGCCATTTAAAAGCAACGGCATCGGACCTTTCGATAAGGATGAATCCGTCAGCGCCGATGGACATCTTCCGGCGGCAAATTTTGGATATAACCTCGGTCAGGCAGGTTTCATCGACAACCCGATCGCGGTTATCAATAATAATAAAATCATTGCCGCTTCCACTCATTTTGTAAAACGTGATATTTTCCATTTGCCCGTTATCTGTTTCTGTTATCTGTTATCAGTCGTGAGTCGTGAGTCGTTTCAGTTCTCTGATCTCTATTTTTAGATAAACGCCGGCACAGACTCACCGGCAATCAGGTCCTCATAATTCTGCCGGGCCTTTACAATCTGATATTCACTGCCCTTGACCATCACCTCAGCCACTTTAAGCCGGGAGCAGTAATTCGATGCCATGGTAAACCCGTACGCCCCGGCACTCATGACCGCAAGCAGGTCTCCTTTTGCCACATCTGTCATCCGTCGGTCCTGAGCCAGAAAATCAGCGGATTCACAGATGGGTCCGACCACATCCGCTTTAATCTCGACGCGTTCGGTCTTTTCAACCGGCTGAATGCCATGATAGGCTTTGTATATGGCCGGGCGCAACAAATCATTCATTCCGGCATCTACCACAACAAAATCCCTGGACTCGCCGGTTTTCCGGTACAGCACCCGGGTTACCAGTATTCCGGCATTTCCGACAATGACTCTGCCCGGCTCAAGGATAAGCTTGACCGGCACATCTTTCAGCACGTTCACAAAGGGGCTGGCATAATCCCCCGGAGCCAGCGGATGTTCATCATCGTAAACAATTCCCAGGCCGCCCCCCATGTCCAGATATTTAATGCTGATCCCTGATGCTTTAAGCGCATCCATCAGGATTTTAATACTGTTGAGGGCATCCTTAAACGGTTCAGGATCGATAATCTGAGAGCCAATGTGACAGTCGATACCGACCACTTCGATATGTTCCATCTGTGCAGCCAGCTTATAGCCTTCGACGGACGTTTTGATGTCAATGCCGAACTTGTTTTTTTTCAGACCCGTTGAAATATACGGATGCGTTTTAGGATCCACATCGGGATTGACCCGGATGGCAATCGGCGCTTTTCTGCCCAGAAGGCCGGCCCTCTGATTGATAAGCGACAGCTCCTCAAGGGATTCTACGTTAAACATCAATATGCCGGTTTCCAGGGCATAATCAATCTCATCAACGCGCTTGCCCACACCGGAATAAACGATATGATCCGGACGGAACCCGGCCTTCAGGCCTCTGAAAAGTTCTCCGCCAGACACGATATCCAAACCGCTTCCAAGTCCCCTGAAAAGGGATAATACCGCCAGATTGGTATTCGCCTTTGCCGAAAAACAAACCAGACGGTCAATGCCCTTGAAGGCCTTGTCAAAGGTTTCAAAATGCCGTTTCAGCGTCGCATGGCTATACAGATAAAATGGCGTTCCCACCTTTTCAGCCAGGTCCCTGATAGCGATATCTTCACAATACAATTGCCGATTTCGATAGGTAAAATGATGCATTCGTCATCCTGATATACAGTGGTGAGTCGTCAGTCGTCAGTCATGAGTCGTGAGTCTTCAGCCGTGGGTTATGGGTTATCATTATTTTTTTCTTCTGCCGTCAATATTTAAATTCCACATAATTGGAGTCAGCGCCTGACGCGTTCCCGTCTGACCGGGGTGAAACCTTGTACACATATTGGCAGAATTTTTCAAGCACTTCCGAATAGACCATTTTGCCTGCGAAACGTTTATCCGGTTTTCCGGTCCCGATCGGTAAATCCGCCACCGGTTTGAACATTACCGGGCAACCCTGACACACCTCACCGGAAAGTGACACCCGGGATCTGTATACGACAAACCCGGTCCAGCTGCCTTTTGCGCTGTGGAACTGCTCCGGAACCGTCCATTCCAGCTTCAACATGTCCTGATCGATAGAATAGCTTAAATCGGTCACCCCCGGGGGAGGGTCGAGGCCAGGCATGACGGGAAGTCCTTTTTTACCACATGATACCAGGAACACCGCACTGACTGCCAGCAGGATAAAAACCGCTGTTTTAAAGGGGTTTGTTGGGTTCATAGCGTTTATCGGGCCATCAGGGGTTTGCCCTTTTCCCTTCCGCTTTGAATTTCTTCTTTCTTCAGATCGTTTTCAGCTGTTTGCATGGCAGCCAATACATTTTCGGAGGCTGTTCCGCCGAAAGATTTTCGCCGGTCGATCATCTGCCGGAGGGTTAAGATATCAAAAACTTCCTCTTCAAACAAAGGCGATATGGCTTTGAGTTCATTCAGTGAAAGGTTTTGAAGTTCTTTGTGTTGAGAAATCGCGTAACCGACAGCCTTCCCGGAACAGCCGTGGGCTTCCCGGAAAGGCATCCCCCGGGTGACCAGATAGTCGGCCAGATCGGTGGCATTGATAAATCCGGTTTCTGTGGCCTGTTGCATCACCTGTTTGTTGACCTTGATCGTCGGAAGCATATTTTCATATACTTCGATACATGCTTTTAATGTATCCACCGTATCAAACAACGGTTTTTTATCTTCCTGCATATCCCGGTTATACGCCAGAGGAAGTGATTTCATCACCGTAAGCATTGCCATCAGGTTTCCGAATACCAGTCCGGTTTTCCCTCGCACCAGTTCCGGGACATCCGGATTTTTTTTCTGCGGCATGATGCTGCTGCCGGTGGTAAACGCATCCGAAAGTTCAATAAAACCAAATTCGGATGATGACCACAGGATCAATTCTTCAGAAAACCGGCTGAAATGAACCATACACAGACTGGCGGCAGCCATGAACTCAATAATAAAGTCTCTGTCGGAAACCGAATCGATACTGTTGGCCGATACTTCCGGAAAATCGAGTAACTGCGCCGTATAATGCCGGTCGATGGGATAGGTGGTCCCGGCCAGCGCCGCGCTGCCGAGCGGCATAACGTTGATGCGCACCAGGGCATCGTTAAACCGGCGTGTATCCCTTGAAAACATCTCATAATAGGCCAGCATATGGTGAGAAAACAAAACCGGCTGGGCCCGCTGAAGATGGGTGTAGCCCGGCATCACAACTCCCATATGGGTTCTGGCCAGTTTCACGATTTCAGATCGAAGCGTATGCAGCAGACCGATAATCTTTCCACTCTCCTGCCTTAAATACATCCGCTCATCCAGCGCGACCTGGTCATTACGGCTTCTTGCGGTATGCAGTTTCCGGGCGACCTTGCCCACTGCCCGAAGCAGGCGCGCTTCTATGTGCATATGGATATCTTCAAGGCTGTCGTCAGTCTGAAATTCCCCCCGTTCAATTTCTCTTTTGATACCCCCCAGTCCCTCAACCAGCGTGGAGGATTCAGCTTCGGTAATAATACCCTGCTTCGCCAGCATGCGGCAGTGTGCCACACTCCCGTCAATATCATGGGCATACAGTCTTTTATCAATATCAATGGAGGATGAAAACGCTTCTACAATTTTTGCTGTCTTTTCAGAAAATCTACCGCCCCAGGGTTTATTCGACATAAGTAACCTCATTTTCTGGGCCTCAGCAAGACCCTTATTTCAAATCAACGCTGACAACCGTTCCACCGGCAGCTGATCGGTTGCCAGTTAAGGGGTAAGCGGCCCTTACCTCAGCACTCAGTCCTTTTACCTCAGTCCTTGGTCCCCGGGCGGTCAGCGATCAGCTGCTCAATTCTGAGGCGCAGCGAATTGAGTCGAATAAAGCCGTCCGCATCTTTATGGCTGAATACGGTATCATCTTCAAATGTGGCAAACTCCTCACTGTAAAGAGAGTGGTCGGATTTTCTCCCAAGGACCATGCAATTGCCCTTGTAAAGCTTTAATTTAACAACCCCTGACACATTTTTCTGGGTTGCATTGACCATGGTCTGCAACAATTCCCTCTCCGGAGAGAACCAGAATCCATTATAAATCAAATCGGAATATTTCGTAATCAAAGAATCTCTGACATGCATGACTTCCCGATCCATGGTGATGGATTCCATGGCCATATGCGCGGTCCGCAGAATCGTCCCCCCCGGCGTTTCATAGACACCTCTGGATTTCATCCCCACAAAACGGTTCTCAACGATATCGATTCTGCCAATTCCGTTACGGCCCGCAAACGTATTTAATGTCTTGAGCAGACGTGCCGGAGTCAGCGGTTGCCCATTGACCGCGACCGGATCTCCCTGCAGGAATGTAATTTCGATGATTTCAGGCTGATCAGGGGCATTTTCCGGCGATACCGTCGTCTCATACATATCTTCCGGAGGCTGGTTCCACGGGTCTTCGAGAATCCCCCCTTCATAACTGCAATGGAGCATATTCCGGTCACAGCTGTATGGTTTTTTCGGTGTTGTGGGCACCTCGATCCCGTGTTTTTCAGCAAATGCCATCAGCGACGTCCGGGACGTAAAGTCCCATTCCCGCCAGGGGGCAACAATTTTGATATAAGGATTCAACGCCAGGTACCCCAGCTCAAACCGAACCTGATCATTGCCTTTTCCGGTGGCACCATGACTGACTGCATCGGCACCTTCAATCTGAGCGATTTCAATCTGGCGTTTGACAATCAACGGCCGTGCCAGAGAGGTTCCCAGCAGATATTGCCCCTCATATATGGCATTTGCTCTGAACACCGGGAACACGTAATCCTTGACAAATGTTTCACTCAAATCATCAATGTAGACCTTTGATGCGCCAGTCTTTATGGCTTTTTCCTCCAGACCGTTTAGCTCTTCTTCCTGACCGATATCGGCAGAAAATGTAATAACTTCACATTGATACGTTTCGATCAACCATTTTAAAATAACGGATGTATCCAGCCCTCCTGAATAAGCCAGCACAACCTTGTTGATGTATTCAGACAATTCCCGTCTCCTCGAATTTTTCCTGTCAAAGCTCAACCCGGCACCCAAACGAACGGGTGCTTAATTTTGACGACGCATGCTGTATCGTCAAAATTATCTCCTCTCCAAAAGTTCATAAACAACTAACGCAGCCTCAGAGGCCGCCTCACGTGTGCGAAGAGCTCCAGTGAATACATCTTCAAGCGCCACCGGTTCATGAACCCGTCACTGTCTTTTTGGACTATGGGAATATCCGTTGATATACCAACGGCAGGTCTCCTTCCCATATCCCCTTTTATAAAAAGGATCATTCCCTCCGTCCTCCAACAAAGGAAAATGCCCCGAATATTTTTTTACGTCACCTCCTTATATCAGCTGTTGACAAAAGCAGGCCCCTGTTTGTGCCTGCGCCTTGCGCTCCCGGGCCTCAGCACGCAGTCCTCCGGCCTATATCCATCAGCCATCGGCCGTCATTTTTTCAAAGCAGCTCATCAAGCGCAGCAATCAGCACATCGATATCCTCTTTTTTAATGATCAGCGGAGGGGCAAACCTCAGGACATTGCCCTGGACGCAATTGACCAGAAGCCCTTTTTCACGACAGGCATTGACCACTGGCGCGCCTTCCATGTTCAGCTCCATTCCCAGCAGCAATCCAAGCCCCCTGACAGCAACAACAGATTCATGCCGCTCTTTAAGCCACTGAAGACGCTGTTTGAAATAGGCGCCTGTCTCACGGCAATGATCCAGGATATGTTCCTCTTCCAATATCCGGAATACTTCTCTGGCAGCTGAGGCCACAATCGGCGTTCCACCGAACGTCGACGCATGGGCACCTGGCCCGAACGTCCGGGCGACCCGATCCGTGGCCAGCATGGCCCCCATCGGGAGTCCGTTGGCCAGGGCCTTGGCCAGGGTCATGATATCGGGTTCAACGCCGTAATGCTCATACGCAAACAGCTTTCCGGTTCTCCCGACCCCTGTCTGAATCTCATCGAAAACCAGCAACGTATCGGTCTCATCACACAACTGACGAACCGCCTTGACATATTCGTGATCCGGGCAGCGAACCCCGCCTTCACCCTGAACCGGTTCCATCATCACGGCGCACACCGAAGCATCCACCTTGGACCGCAATGCCTCTATATCGTTGTATGGAACAAAATCAAAGCCTTCCAGTACAGGCGCAAACCCAATCTTGATCTTATCCTGCCCGGTCGCGGATAATGTTCCCAGGGTGCGTCCGTGAAAGGACTTCTCCATGGAAATAATCCGGTAACGGCCGGTTACCCCCTTGTCATAATAATATTTTCGGGCCAGTTTGATGGCCGCCTCATTGGCTTCGGCGCCGCTGTTGCAGAAAAACACCTTGTCGGCAAAGCTGTGGTCAACCAGAAAGGAGGCCAGCTCGATCTGAGGGATCGTATAATACAGGTTTGACACATGCAGCAGTGTCTGCGCCTGTGCACAGATTATCTGCGCAATCCGGGGATGTGAATGGCCCAGATTACAGACGGCAATCCCCGCGAAAAAATCCGTGTAAGCTCTGCCTTCCGAATCCCAGAGCGTGCAGCCCTTTCCTTTAGTAATCACCAGAGGAATTCTTGAATATGTTGATGCAATAACCTGATCCGCTTTTTCAATCATTTCATTTTTCATACTGTTACTTCCGTTCCAATACCTTTTTCTGTAAATAATTCCTGCAGCAAGGCATGTCGCTGGGTGCCGTTGATAATATGAACCTTTTCCACCCCGTTGTTCAGAGCCTTCAGGGCGTATTCGATCTTCGGTATCATGCCGCCTGAAATCGTTTTATCTTCAACCATCTTATGGATGGTTTCAGAGCCGATAGCGGAAATTAAAGCGCCGGAGGAATCCAACACCCCGTCGACATCCGTCAGGTAAATCAGGCGCCCGGCAGAAAGTGCCATGGCAATTTCGCTTGCTACAAGATCCGCATTGATATTATAAGTCTCACCTGAATCACCGACGCCGACCGGCGCAATTACCGGAATAAAATCATGTCCGGTCAGCGTATGGATAATATCTGTATTGATTTTGACTACCTGGCCGACCAGGCCCGCGTCGACAATCTCGGGAGGCTTGCTTTCATCTTCCTGAAACGTAATATGGAGTTTTTCTGCAAGGATCAGGCCTCCGTCCTTGCCGCACAGACCGATGGCTTTTCCTCCGGCCTGGTTGATCTGCCCCACGATAGACTTGTTGACCTTACCGCCCAGCACCATTTCAACGACGTCCATGGTCTGTTCATCGGTCACCCGCATCCCCCGGACAAACCGGGAATGGATTCCCATCTTTTCCAGAACCAAATTAATCTGAGGGCCCCCCCCATGGACGACCACGGGCTTGAGCCCGATATATTTCATCAGGGTGATATCCTTCGCGAAATCTTCTTTCAACTGCAGATCCACCATGGCATGCCCCCCGTACTTGATGACGATGGTCCTGCCCGAAAGCCGGCGGATATTCGGAAGTGCTTCAATGAGGATATCGGCTATATTTTTTTGCTCCATGATATCTCCAGTGGATGGTTGCTTGTTATTCATTTTTTGTTCACCGGCTACAGAATATATCGGCTCAAGTCCTCATTTTCTTTTATTCCGGCAAGTTTGCTGTCGACATAGGCTCTGTCGATAACGAGGCGCTGGCCTTTCATATCCGGCGAGTCAAACAGGATATCTTCCAGCAGACATTCCATAATGGTGTGAAGCCTTCTGGCACCGATATTTTCGGTCAGATTATTTACTTCTTCCGCCGTTCTGGCAATATAGGCGATTGCCTCATCTTCAAACACCACATCCACATCTTCGGTTTTGATCAGGGCGATGTATTGCAGAACCAGTGCGTTTCTGGGTTCGGTCAGGATCCGGACAAACTCCTGCTGGCCGAGTGAATCCAGTTCCACCCGAATGGGAAACCGGCCCTGAAGTTCCGGGATCAGATCCGAAGGTTTGCTGGAATGAAAGGCCCCGGAAGCGATAAAAAGGATATGATCGGTTTTAACCGGGCCGTATTTGGTCGCAATCGTAGAGCCTTCCACAATCGGCAGCAGGTCTCTCTGGACCCCTTCCCTGGACACATCCGGGCCATGCCCGCCGTCCTGATTACCGGAAATTTTATCAATTTCATCCAGGAAAATAATACCGGACTGTTCCACTTTTTCAATGGACTGTGCCACGACCTTATCCATATCCACGAGGCTCTGGGCTTCTTCCTGGGCCAGGATCTTCATCCCCTCAGAGACCTTGACTTTTCGTTTCTTGGAGCCCTTTGGGAGCAGACTGCCAAACATATCCTTGAAATTGATACCCATCTCCTCCATGCCCACATTGGAAAATATTTCCACGATCGGCATCGAACGCTCAGCAATATCCAAATCGACATAACGGTCATCGAGCTTGCCGTCGAAAAGCATTTTCCGGAGTTTTTCACGAGTCTTTGATGACGCTTCCGCTTCACCCCCCTCGATCATTTCCGGAGATTCTTCACTTTTGGGCGCCCGGCGCTCCGGCGTCTCCGGGAGCAACAGATCCAGCATCCGTTCTTCGGCGATCTGCCAGGCTTTTTCCTGCACCGCCTCCTGTTCCCGGGACTTGATCATATTTACCGTAAGATCGAGAATATCCCGGACCATGGATTCCACATCCCTGCCCACATACCCTACCTCGGTAAATTTTGACGCCTCGACCTTAATGAAGGGAGAATCAGCAAGTTTTGACAACCGTCTGGCGATCTCCGTCTTTCCGACACCAGTCGGCCCGATCAATATGATATTCTTCGGCGCGATTTCATCCCGAAGATCTTCAGGCACCTGCTGTCTTCGCCATCGATTTCTCAATGCGATCGCCACCGAACGTTTTGCCCGGTGCTGCCCGATAATATATTTATCCAGTTCTTTTACAATTTCTGACGGTTTTAAATCATTCATGATTATTATCTGTTATCCGTTATCTGTTATAAGGAATCAGGAGATAGGGAAGTGGATAGAGAATAGCGAAAACAGGAAAGAGGAAATTGTCCATATTTCCGCCTGCCCCTTACTCCCTACTCTTTATCTTCCCTGATCTCTGACCTCCGGCCATCAGCTTTTTTTACCCTGCCTGCTTCCTTCTATTTCCGGCCCCTGCCCTCAAATCTCTTCTATCGTGACAGATGTATTGGTAAACACACACAGCGATGCGGCCACTTTCATGGCCTCCTGAACGATCGTTGCGGCATCCAGATCCGTATTATTCATCAACGCCATCGCAGACGCCTGTGCGGCGATGCCTCCGGAGCCGATGGCAATAACGCCTTCATCCGGTTCGATAACATCCCCGTTGCCGGAAATCAGAAAGGTGCGGGTCTCATCCACGGCAATCATCAGCGCCTCCAGGCGTCTCAAAAATTTATCCGTACGCCAGTCTTTTGCCAATTCGACTGCCGAACGGGTCAGATTGCCGTTGTAACGTTCCAGCTTCTGCTCGAGCTTCTCGGAAAGATTTAACGCATCGGCGGTCGCGCCTGCAAAGCCGACAATAATTTTATCGTTATATATCCGCCGGACTTTTCTGGCATGATGTTTTACAATATTATTGTTCATGCTAACCTGACCATCCCCGGCAACGACGATCTTACCGTTTCGCCGAACCGCCAGAATGGTTGTTCCATGAAATGTAGAC
Source organism: Desulfobacterales bacterium (assembly GCA_028704555.1). Taxonomy (NCBI): domain Bacteria; kingdom Pseudomonadati; phylum Thermodesulfobacteriota; class Desulfobacteria; order Desulfobacterales; species Desulfobacterales bacterium. The sequence continues at coordinate 6,795 of JAQWFD010000015.1, read as the reverse complement.
ATAGTATCCCCAATCACACTGAAATGGCTGTTAAATGTCTTATGCCTCTGCTGTTTATTATCAGAATATAAAACAGGGTTAAGGGCAGAATGGCTCTGACTTCTGCTTACTTCCTACTGCCTGCCCTATCTGACTTCCGTCCTCTGGCCTCTGGCCTCTGGCCTCCGTCCTCTGGCCTCTGGCCTCTGACTTCTGACTTCTGACTTCTGATCTCCGTCCCCTGTCCCTCACCGTCTCGGATGAGCCGTGTCATAAATCTGCATCAGCTGATCTATACTGACATGCGTGTATCTCTGGGTGGTTGAAAGACTCTGATGTCCCAGAAGCTCCTGAAGCCCCCGCAAATCAGCGCCACCATCCAACATGTGCGTTGCGAAACTGTGGCGAAACGCATGAGGGGAAACCGGCGTCGACAGTCCGCACCGCATCGCCACCTGATCCAGAATCCGTGCAATGGACCGGGTGGTAAGCCGGCTATCATATTTATTCAAAAACAGCGGTGCATCCGAATCCATACCGACCCCCCTGTCCATCATCAGCCGGTTCCGGTATGCCTTAACCGCTTCGATTGCTTTATGACCGACCGGTACGACCCGCTCCTTGTTTCCTTTGCCGAGAACACGGACGACAAGCTGCTGAAAATCAACCCCCCCCACATTCATCCCGGCCAGTTCTGAAACGCGTATGCCGCATGAATACATTATTTCAAACATCGCCCGGTTTCTAAGACCCTGCAAGGTATCGGTGCGGATGGAATCCAGCAGACGGAACATGTCATCAACCGTCAGATATACCGGAATAAATTTGCCCAGTTTGGGGGTCAGTATCATATCCGCAGGATTTTCTGTCAGTATACCGACTTTCACAAGATATTTAAAGAAAGAACGCAGGGCCGACAGCTTGCGTGCGATGGTGACCTTTTTATTTTTTTTATAAAGAAATCCCAGATATCCCCTGATCGTTAACGCATCAACCTGTTCCACCCTCAACGGAGATTCGTACGGGTCCGGCTGATCAGAATGAAATGAATCCGGATGTTCAGCGCCGGTGGTGTTTTTCTCCACCGCTCCTGTGCCCGTTGATATGAACGATACAAAATCCTCGATATCACGGCGATACGCACGACAGGTATGTGCTGAATACCCTTTTTCTGAAGAAAGGGATTCAATAAAGGATTGAATCAGTTGGTGAAATAGAGGTGAATGCATTAATATTCAATCAGTGATTCAAGCTCGCACCAGTCGCTCACCTCTGCAAACGGATGGCTTTCCCTGTTCCACGGCTGTTTGAACAGTACGGGTGTCACCCCGGCTTCTTTTACCGCAAAACAGGTTTCAAGCCTGTCTTCGACAAAACAGGTGATATTTCTGCTGACCAGCACCTGTGGCTTTGCCTCGAACGAGCCGGTCGTGATGACATCTACCGATACGGATTCAAGTGGCAGAACCTGCTGCAGCCAATCACAAATCGGTCCCGGATAGGGGCGTGCCGTGACAAAAAGAACCGGGCTGTGTCGCCTGGCCAACCGGGTCATCACTTCCGGCGCACCGGAAATGGGCCGCAAGGCTACCGAATACGTCCCATCCAGAATCTGTCTGACAATGGCATTGATAACGCTCGGGTCCATTTGAAGGCATTGCTCAAGGTGGTAAGACGTAATATCCTCATATCGGATATGATCGATATGATAGTCCTGACGGGCAATATCCAGAAACAGCCTCATGGTATCGGCAAACACGCCATCAATATCAAATGCCACAGATGCTGGATCAATCACGGTTTCTCTCTGATGGTTCATGCCACATCGGCCGTAAGCCGGCTGAAATTTATGAATTGCAATTGATGATCTGACCCCCCGGGAGCTTACTCATGCCTCTCTTCGGGTCTTTTTCTTGAGCTGATTGATACGTTTTTTGAAAATACCCGCCATTCGGCTATCGTCTGCTTTCAAGTACGCTTCCAGCCTGACCCGCAGGTCTCTGATCTTATCCTTGGTTTCCCGATTCGAATCATTCGACTTTTTGCCGGCATCTTCCGGAATGCCTCTCGCCTTTTTGATTTCACTGATCAGCTCGGCTTTATTCAAACCATGAACACCCGTAATTTCAGGCAGTTGTATAGCAAGTTCCCGGAGTTCCTTCGCAGTCATTTTTTCCAGCGGTTTTTCTTTATCGATCTTTGTCTTTGCCATATCTGACGAATCTCCTTTCAATTTCCGTAAAAATCCAAGCGGAGGCACAGCACCCCGGCAAGAATAAATTTCTCCGTCCTGTTTGTCTTTTCAACCATCTTCAACATTGTACCCAGGCGCAGATACAAATGAATACGGATCAGGGGAAGCGGGCTTGCAAGCATCAAAAATCCCGCTCAATTCCGGCACAATTTATTCCTGCCAAGGCCCTTATAGCCCCCGCACATTTGTGTTGGCCGCCAACTGAAATTACCCCGTTAAAAGTGTTTTAGATATACCGCTTTTCTCTGTCCTGTCAATGAAAAAACAGGAACGGGGAATCGGTTGATCAGTCCCTTTCAATTCCCATTTTTTCCATCAGCATCTTCATATCTTCCCACACGTCCCGTTTTTTGTCCGGGTTTCGAAGAAGATATAACGGATGATATGTCGGCAATACCTGTATTCCCCGATAATCATAAAAACGGCCTCTGAGATTTGAAACAGGCTCGGTGGCAGCCAGAAGGGTCTGAGCAGCCAATGGCCCCAATGCGCAGATGAATTCAGGCTGAATCGCATCAATTTGACGCTGAAAAAACGGAAGGCAGGCGCCGATTTCTTCAGGTTCGGGATCTCGATCTTCCGGTGGGCGGCATTTGATGATATTACAGATATACACCTGATCACGGCTCAGCTTGATCGCCTGGATGATTTTGGTCAGCAGCTGGCCGGCAGCACCGGAAAACGGTGCCCCTTGAGCGTCTTCATCCTGATCCGGCGCTTCACCGACAAAAGCCAGCCGGGCATGCGGGTTGCCCTCCCCGAACACGATATGCCGTCGATTCCCGCAGAGCCTGCACCGCCGGCAGTCGCCCAGCGCATGACGGATGTCCTCCAGGGTTTCGATTCCAACCGATTCCGGTTTTCTCCATCTGTCGATGATCTCGAGGCTGTCAGGGCTGCAGTCAAACCCGCGGATTCCGGTATCGGACACATACCCGAGGAAATCTTTAACCTCATCGATGACAGCAACTACATTTTTCAGGGAATTGGACATATGGATTAAAAAAGGGTTAAGGGTTAAGGGCTAACGACTCTCGTTACGCCGGTACAAAACTTTTTATTTTTTTCGTGTGTTCCGTGGTTAAATATGTTGCCGCGGATTTACACGGATTTTTCTTTTCTTTACGCTGCACGATCCCGGGGAAATTTCTTGACTCAGTCCTCATCACTCATTCCTCAGCCCTTTTACATGATCCAGCAGCACGTTGGCCACCTCATCCTTTTCCATCGCCGGAAGCGGCAGTACGGTGCCATCTTTAAAAAACAGGGTCACTTTGTTGGTATCGGTCTCAAATCCGGACGCCGGTTGACCGATCAAATTACCGACAATAATATCCAGATTTTTGGCAGCCAGTTTTTTGCCGGCATTTTCTGACAGGTCCTGAGTCTCTGCGGCAAATCCGACCAGAATCTGGTGCGTTTTTCTGCGCCCCAGCTCTTTCAGGATATCCGGATTCTGGGTCAGATTCAAAACCATTTCACTCTGCTGCTTTTTAATCTTATGCGCCGCCGGATCGACGGGCCGGTAGTCGGACACAGCTGCTGTCTTGATGACGATATCGACCGAATCCATATGTTCAAACACCGCATCGGCCATCTGCCGGGCCGTTGAAATACGAATAACCGATACATTTTCCGGATCAGTCAAGGTCACAGGGCCTGTAACCAGGGTGACATCTGCCCCCCGGTATTCGGCGGCCCTGGCCACCGCAAATCCCATTTTGCCCGAAGACGGGTTACTGACAAACCGGACAGGATCGATCGGCTCCCGGGTCGGCCCGGCGGTTACCAGCACCCGTTTGCCGGCCAGGTCTTTGGGCGTCAGACAGGCCCTGGCCCGGTCAAGAAGCGCTTCCGGCTCCGGCAGTCGGCCCGGTCCGGTCGTGCCGCAGGCCAGTTTTCCGGATGCCGGCTCAATAATATGATAGCCGTCAGCCCTCAGTGTTTCAAGATTTCTCTGAACCTGACGGCTTTGATACATGTGCGTGTTCATGGCCGGACAGATGATCACCGGTGCGGTCACGGCAAGCAGAAACGTGCTCAGCGCATCATCGGCTATCCCGGCTGCCAGTTTTCCGATAATATTGGCGGTTGCCGGCGCAATGATTACGGCATCTGCCTCTTCGGCCCAGGATATATGGCGGATGGAAGGATCCGGCCGGCTTCCGAACAGGGTAGCCCATACCGGCTGTTCAGACAGAACCTCAAATGTCATCGGACAAACAAACTGCTGCGCGTTCTGCGTCATGATAACCCGGACATCGGCTCCGTGCTTTTTCAGCAACCGTAATAATTCAACGCCCTTGTATACGGCAATCCCTCCGCATACTCCCAGAACTATCTGCTTATTTTTGAACATGTTACTCATAATTAATAGTTAATGGTTGTCGGGAAAACGATTTGATTTATGGGCACAGGGTTCAAGTTAAAAAACCGGTTGTCTTTCAGCTGCTTACAGCTTAATCCATCCGATTTCGGGCGGACACAGGGGGCCGCACCTACACACTCTGATCACCCAGTCCTCAGTCCTCAGTCCTCAGTCCTGTTTTTCTGTTATTTCAGAAGTCCGGAATCGACGGACATCACCGTCGGTGCCACCCAGATTTCGGCGTAGGTGTAAAATTCTTTTTCCGAAATATTTATGACACACCAGCGGTTTTCCTTCTGGTACAGCATGATAGACTGGGGGGATACAAACACGCTGATCAGTGACCAGTTATCCTTTTCCATATTATTTTCGAAAAACCGGATCAACGAACTGGCTTCCACCCGGCCTTTGACTGAAAGCACACCGGAGGAAAAAACCGGGGTTTTATAAACAAACGAATTTTTTTTATCCACTTTCATCTCCCCCGGGATGAGGATGTCCGGAAAATCCTTATAGTGGGGGGCTTTTTCACTTTTAACCGGTGTTGACGTAACCGAGGTAGAAGAACTGGACTTTTTCCCCTTGAACACCGCACATCCGCTCAGAAGCAGAAAAAAGGTCATCAGCATCACGATTCCAGCACAAATTATACGATTATGAATATTTTTTTTCATTAAAGAATCCTCCAGATTCACAAATAATAAAGGGATTTCTCAAACAGTTATGATCAAACCCACACGGATGAACTCATAAAAAGCCAAATCCGGGATGACAAAATAAAAAATTCAAATCCGAGGCGCCTGGTATTTCGTCGAATGAAGCCCAACGCACATGGACTTTATACGACACCGCAGATACTGGCGGACATTAAAAGCGGAATGGGCAGAAAAGTCAATCGGATTTTTGATTACCACTCTTTCTCAGCCATCATTAGCAAGCATGCTTGATGCCTGAGATTGTAACCGGATGATATAGAAACATATTTGTAAACCACCTCAGCTATATTTCGAGATTTTCATTGCAGAGGAATTGGAAAAACCACATTATGACTAAAAATAAAATTCAATTTCAAAAAGGCATGAGTATCCCTGATTTCATGGACCAATACGGAACCGAAGGATAAATGCCGTAGTGAATTATTCGGGCTTGATCATAACTGCGGCCACAATGTCACGGGGTCCGTCCCGCCCCTTGCCGGCTTCTCCAGCACGATCCGGGGGATGCCGGCAACGGGCGGGACTTCGAAACTACACGTAAGAGAATATGGCCGCAGTTATGATCAAGCCCGAAAGTTTTTTTGTAACAGGAAAAGTTTTAATTAAATGAGAAAAAAATCAACATAAAAAAAGCGGGCGGAGCAATCTTGATGCCATTTTGCTTCCGCCCGCTTCAATTGCTATTCTTTAACCCCCATACACGGTTGTCGTCGTGGTTGTCGTCGTGGTTGTCGTCGTGGTTGTCGTCGTGGTTGTCGTCATGGTTGTTGCCATGGTTGTTGCCAGCACCAAGGCTGTTATCTCCGATACCAAAGCCCTGGAAACCGATTGGATTTCATCGACAGCTGTTTTCTGCTGTTCAAGAACCGCCTGTGCACTAGCGGTGTCACCGATTGCGACAAATCTTTCAACCTGTGGCGCTGCCTCTTCAGCCCTCTGCCATACGCCTCTTGCAACTTTTAATTGCTCAGCAGCCCTTTGACCTATCTCCTCTGCTTTCTCGGCCACTTGGGCCTGCCCGGCGTCAGTGGCACTCTTGCTCAGCGCCACTGACCGATCAATCACGGACTGTATCTCGGCAGTTGCGAGCGCGGCATTATGGGCCAGTTCATTGGCCCGATCGATCAGTGTTTTACCGGGTAACCCCTCAGCAGCAAACGCAGAACCGGAAAATAAAATGCAGCTTATGACCCAAAACGCCAACATCACACATAAGTAGTTGTTTGTCTTCTTCATTTTTTCCTCCGCCCTATCAAATTTGTAATTTTGTGCAATAAATCCTAACCTGATTGTTCCTGCTTAAATTTTACGAAAACATCCCGATATCTTTTGCTGAACTTTTGTCATCCGAATATCATTTTCGCCCAAATTATTCGTAAACGAAACAAGTTCATTATCCATAAACCTGAGAACGTCTTGTTCGAAATCTCTTAGCCGTTCCAACAGATTTCTGGATTTTGATTTTTTAATCCGCCCCC